>JAZSFY010000069.1:0-2289 GCA_045532415.1 Eubacteriales bacterium
ATGGCTACGATCCGACTTGAAGAAAAGCTAAAGCTTAAATACCCAATAATTGTCGAAGGTAAGTATGATAAGGCGAAATTATCTCTTGTTGTTCAAACCTCTATAATAGCCCTAGACGGTTTTTCGGTTTTTAATAACAAAGAAAAGCAACAGCTGTTGAAAAGACTTTCCCGTGAAACAGGCATAATTCTTCTTACAGACAGCGACCGTGCAGGTAATTTTATCAGAGCAAAATTAAAGGGTATTTTAAACGGAAGGGTTTATAATGTATATGCACCCTCTATTGTTGGCAAGGAGCGCAGAAAAATAGCTCCTTCTGCTGATGGTCTGCTGGGTGTCGAGGGTATCGATACCAAAACCTTAAGAGAGCTTTTGTTGCCCTATACAGAAGAATCTGCCCCTGAAGGAGCAAATATCTCAAGGCTTCGCTTTTATGACGACGGATTTTCGGGAACAGATGATTCTTCGGCAAGAAGAAAGCTTTTGGCTAAATATTTAAACCTGCCCGAAACCTTGTCATCCAAAGCATTGCTTGAAGCTATTAATCTTTTAATTTCATTAGAAGAATATGAAAATGCCTTAAAAAGGATAAATGATGAAAACAAAAACAGTTAGTATAATTACGTTGGGATGCCGAGTAAATCAATATGAATCCTGCGCTATGGCAGATGCGTTGTCCCAATTAGGCTTTGTAGTGAATAAACACGGCAATAGTGACTATTATATAATCAATACTTGTGCTGTAACCGCAGAAAGCGAAAGAAAAAGCAGGCAAACCGTTCGCAGATATGCCGCAAAGGGCAAGGTTTTGGTTACAGGCTGTGCTTCTCAATTAGACCAAAGCTTTTCTGATATTGAAAATGTAATATATGTCTGCGGCAACCGTAACAAAATGTCGGTTGTTGATATGATTTATAAGGATTTGCAATCAAAAACTGTATTTGTAGATTCAATGGACGGTGCCGAATATGAGGATATGTTTCTTCTAAACAAAAACGATTTGTTTTCAGAATGCCGCGCCTTCATCAAGATTCAAGACGGATGTAACGGTAAATGTACCTATTGTATTATACCTAAATGCCGTGGACCAATACGTTCTCGTTCTGCTGATTTTATAATACAAGAGGGAAGCCGTCTTGCACAGTTGGGATATAAGGAAATTATTTTAACGGGTATAGAAACAGGCGCATATAATAATATCCCTCTATATGAATTAATAAAGCGTCTGTCAAAAATCGATGGAATTGAACGAATACGCTTAGGCTCTCTTTCGCCAAAGGTTATAAGCGATAAATTCCTAAACGAGATTTCTCAGATTAATTCTTTCATGCCCCATATCCATTTGTCACTTCAATCATGTAATGATAATGTTTTAAAGGCAATGGCAAGACCTTACCGCAAAGCGGATATAATCAACCGTGTTGAAGCGTTAAGACGATACATACCTAATTGTATGATTTCTGCTGATATAATCGTAGGATTCCCGGGAGAAACCGAAGAAGAATTTCTCGAAACCGTTGAAACTCTTAAGGAATTGAAAATTTTCCATATCCATTCATTTCCATATTCCGAACGTAAGGGTACCCCTGCGGCAGAAATGAAAAATAGCATACCCAAGCATATCCGAGCAGAACGTAACAATAGGCTTATAAATGCCTGCTTGGATATAAGAAAAGAGATTTTGTCATCATTCAATGGCAAAACAGTATCTGTACTTGTAGAAAAAATTATAGATAACATGTCTTTCGGCCACACAAAGGAATTTCTTGAATCAGCTTTTCCTGCTGAAAATGTGAATATTGGCGACATAGTTGATATAGAAATTTCTGACAATGACGGCGATAGATTAATCGGAAGCTTGATAAGGAGGATAAATTAATGAACGAAAATTATAACGAAAACGAGCAACTAAATCCCGAAGGAAAAATCAATTCCGACGAAGAAATAATTGAAGAAATGGCTCCTAATGCTGAATCAGAAGAAGTTATTGAAGAAACACAAGATGTAAAGGTAGAAGAAGTAAAGGAAATTGTGTTTGACCTTAAGGATGATTTGTCACAGGGCTTACATTCTGTTCTTTTCAAAAGAATTAATAGCGTTAATATAAGAGATGCAAGAATGCAAAACGCATTTTCTCAATTCCTCAACTCTGCAGAATGTGGCAAGACCATTTCGGTAGGAGAGATTATTTATTCTGTTGAGGCTATTTTAAAGGGCGGAGAACCAGATGAAAATGCTGATAACATGATTTACTGTATTGATTATATTCCTTTGATAAAGCATCCTTCT
>JAZSFY010000224.1:0-14921 GCA_045532415.1 Eubacteriales bacterium
CGTGTAACCTCCGGCGACGGCGGCGTTATCCTTCTTGAAAGAGCTCAAGAGGTTCTCGATAAGGAATTCCCCGAGTTCGCTTCCAAGATTCAGCTTCACATTCCCGACGAAAAATCCCGTCGTGTTGGTCAGTCTGTTGCAGCTGCATCTCTTCCCAAAATTCAGTAATTGAATTAACTTTTAAAAGGCTTGGCTCGTCCAAGCCTTTTTATTTTTTGGCAAATTGCCCAAAATGTGTCGAATTTTTGAACAACATACCCCAATTTGTACCTTGGAATTAATCTAACACAAGATATACCGAATTTTAGAAAAAATATGGATTTGCAAGGGAAAAATGACGGTCTTTTTTTCGGTTTAAAATTAAATTTTACCAAATAAAAAGGATTGACAATGACACTTTATTGTGATAATATCTTTGATGTATAGGTATTTCCAAATCTTTATATAAAGGAGAAATCCACGTGAAAAGAACATTAGCGTTCATTATCTCTGTGATGATGGTATTGTCTTTGATACCCGCATCACTTTTAACCGCGTTGGCTAATGGTACAGGTACGGCAGGTAACTATGTCGAAAACCTTTCTATTGATAACGCATCTTTTAAAGAAACAGAGATTCCTGCTTCCATTGTGGCAGACGGCAAGCTTGATGATACAGGCTGGCAACGTGACCAATGGAATAAGGTAAGCTCTGCTACAGGTACTTGGGATGTTGCTACACCCTCCCATAGTAACCTTGTTTATGAATATCAAATTCAAAGGGACCATCAGTTCTTGTACGGTGCCTATTCTTTCGACATGCAAACTGTCGAAAGCGGCAATCCTAAGACTGTTACCCTTTGGCTCAATGACGGTACAGACGGTGAAGCTTTTTGGACTCAGCGCATTGATATAACTATCACTGTAAGCGGCGATAACTACACCGCTGGAATGAAACGTTATTATAGTGAAGTTATTAAAAATGACGACGGTTCTTTGAAGGAAATCAAGTCTCACCTCGTTGATGAAAATGACGTTTATCTGTATAGCGAAAATTCAGACGGAACAAAAACATATAAGTATTTCGTTAACGACAAGGACTATTATGTTCTTTCCGAGGCTCCTGCTTGTGTTGTTGTACGCGATACTCAGAAGAGTGTATATGATGAAAATGATATAATTTCCGATAAGGTTATTGTTGAATTCAGAACCCTTCTTGATGTTTTCAGCGACCAGAAGCAGTATGACGCTTATATTAACGCAAGCGCTGAAAATAAAGCTAATGCCAATATGGTTTTTGTTACAGACAACAACCTTAGTGAACGTGATACTATCACACATATAACTTCGGCATCCTTTGGCGATGGCGGAGCGCTTTACTATCCCCTTTTGAACGTTGGCGAAGATAACCGCGAAATGGTTGACCCCAGCGTTTCTTGGCCTGCAAACTCTATGGAAATTGCCGGCTCTGATATTATGAATAACGACGGAACCGCTGACTACAACAATGTTCTTCCCAGCGGTATCGACGTTGACGGCGTTTTCTCCGAAGGCGTTTGGTCTCATATCAGTAATTTCTGCCGTTACGGCTGGGCAAACGGCGGTATGTCCGACGATTACCGTGCTGAAGGCAACTATGTAGGCGCCGATTTGAAGACATTTAAAAATCAGTCCTATCATAATTCTAATTGGGGCTTGACAACTTTAAATGGTAGCGCAAAGACTCTTGCTCAGTCTACTAATACTGATGCTGTTCGTTTTAAGTACGATATAGGCCTTGACCAAAAGTATGTTTACGGCGCTATGGTTATTTACAGCGATGAAGATGCTGTTGAGAACTGTGGCGATAGCACAAGTAACAGGTATTTTACAGTTAATGTCTCTGACTATTTGAACGTTAGATCTTCTGCTGATAGCACTAACGATGACAACATTTCTGGTCAAGTGTATCCGGGTGAAATTGTCGAATTTCTCCAATGGAATACGAAAGAACAGGCAGATGCTACTTGGGCGCAAATCAGAACAAAAACCGGTCTTGTCGGATGGGTAGCAAGAGGTCCTAGTTCTAACCGTTATCTAGTTGATAATGTTTCCAAAAACTTTGAAAATAAATTAAACATCAGCCTTACTTTTAATAATAATGAAACCTATGCTATAAAGCTTTATAACTCCGATAACAATGCCGAGGGCGAAAGCTTCCTTCAAAATGACATTCAAATTTTGGATGGCGCTGATGAATTCAGATGGTCCGTTGGCGGTACTGTTAAGACCGGATACACACATTATCGTTCTCATATTTGGGTTGGCAATAGCGCAAATGCGAATGAAGTAGTTGACGAAAACGGCTTGAAGAGCGGTATGGTTGCGAAGCGCATTTCTAAATACCTTGTTCAAGTGGAATTTAGATTTACCCTTGAGGAAGCCTATGGCTTTAAGACTATCCCTGAAAATATTGCTAATTATGGCTATACAATCAAGGTAGAAGACGGATTTGGTAATATTGCTTACGGCGGTTCTGTTGCAAATTCTGGTCAACGTTGGGGCTATTCCCGCGTAAATGATAGCGCTGTATATGCAGATGGTTTTACTATATCCGATGGCGCTCTTGACCAAAGAACTTGGCCCAATATGTATGCTGCAGATGATCATGTTGATTACATGGTTAACGCGTTAGCTTCTCAGTTCCAGGCGAATAACGGCGACAAGCTCGGTACTGCTAATGCTTATCTCTATAAATTAATATCTGATTACGATTATCTCTACGGCGCGGCCGTTGTTTGGGATGAAGATGCCTGGTATGATGAAACCAACAAAACATCGACAGGTGCTTTTGACCTTTGGATCAACAGCGGAACCTGTTCCGCAACCGGAGACAAATCAGATATTAACATACGTTTCTATTATGATGGAACAACTGCGCATAGCCATCTAAAGGGTAGTTATGTGGTTAATAATGGCAGCTCCGGCGAAATGGTTTTGGAAATGACCGACCCTGCCGGTGTAGAGGTTGCTATTAAGGATAAAGGAACCAAATCAAATGGCAATGCTCAAGGTGGAAATACAACCGTATACGAATATCTTGTTGAATTTAAGGTTCCCCTTTCCTATTTGAACAAGTCTATCGAAAGCGGTGCACCTTCCTATTCTGATACAAATGTAGCCGTCTTCCAGGATAATAGCTACGAAGGCAAAACAGTTTATTTCTACGATAAGACACAATCCAGCGATAACACCGAATATACGCTTTTGGGTAGTGCTATCGTAAAAAATGGTGTTGCAATTTGTAATGGGGCGCAAAAAGGCCAAGTGCTTGTTTGCGCATCTAAAAATCACGAAGACACAATTGAGTTGACCGTATATAAGGAAGCTCCTACATTCAATGCGATTGTTTCTGTTTCCGAGTGGTACAATTCAAACATATCCAGATATGACGCTAATGCTTTATTCCATTCCGAAATAATTTCGGGCAACAACTATCGCCTTTACAATAAAGACGGATATCTTTCCTATTATTCCAGCTTCCCCATAGCTAATATTGACAATGTTAAAGCTGTGTCTAAGAGTATTACGAATGATACCAATGGGATAGGATTTTTAAACAAATTGGGCGTAGTTGATACGGCCTTTGATGATCTTTCATGTCTTACAGGCTGGCCCGAAGATAGCGACATGACCTTTACCTATGACCAACGTCAGGGCACAGGTGAACGTCTTGACTATTTCAATCTTGACGGTAAGCTTGAAGAATTCTTCTGGAATAACGAGGCTGAACGCGTTAAGGTTAACGGAGGAAACGGCTATTGGGCTCAGGTTCCTGCTACAAGCGAGGACTTTGATTACGAATACCGTATCTATACAGGTACCGAAAACCTTTACGGTGCATTTAAGGTAAATGCTGTTGAAAAGGGAACTAAGATGGCAATCTGGTTCAACGTTGACGGCAGGGACGGCGCATCTCATAAGCTGGAATTCTGGATGGAAGAAGACTCCAGCGAAGAATACGTAAAGAATGATGATAACTATAAGGTCGCTTGGACATTAACAGGCCCTGATGGTATTGAAATCGAAACTCATGGCAACCGTCTTTCCGACGGCGGCGACGAGCAATATGTTCGCGCGGTTATGAAAACTATCAATGACGAAACAGTTCTTGAATTCGTCATGGACCTTGATATTATTGATACTGCAAAGGATACTGTAACCAATTATAACGATTATTGGAAAAACTTTGCTTATCCTACTTTTGCATCAAAGGGAAGCGTTACATCTCGCTCCGTTTATATTTATAACGATTCCACAAAAATAGATGCTGATTATGCAAGCGGAATTACCACGAACTCTATTGCTAATGGTAAATTGGTAGATGCTTATACGAAGAGCGGCGGCGGAAACCTTTATTACAAGGTTAAGGCAAGTAGCACTACTTCAAACGGTAATGTTTGGGGTTATGTTACTACTATGAAGGGTACTAAAACGATTAATGGCACCGACGTGTCGTATGGTATTGTCAAGTATTACTATCAAGAAGTAACTTTGAAGAATGCTGACGATGAGAGCTATACTGCGACCTACTATTACAGCGATTCTGCTATGAGCAAACGTGTTTATAGCATGACAGATGCGGTTATAAACGGTTATGTAGTTGTTGGCGATGCTGCTACTGCTACAAAACTTCCTCAATATCCTAATTCTGTTAAAGACGGTTTTGAGTATGTTGTTGGCGTAAGCCAGCCCGTAGGCAAAGAAACACTTACTCTTTACCATAACGGCAACGGCAATAAGACATTCTGGGTTTCCGGTTACAATTGGAACGAAACCGGATCTTTGAATGGCGTTACCGATCACTATACAGACGGCGCTGGCATTGTTCTTACTGCCGATGATGGTTCGGTAACGGTTGGCGCTTATGCAAGTGCGTTCATTTTCAAATATGTTGGAGATGGACTTTATCAGGTAACCGAACGTTATATCGCGACCGAAGTTAAGGGCGATCCTACACATACTATTTCTGCTCCTTCAGATGGATTTGCTTATGTTGTTCACGTATGTGACACAAGTAATATTACCTATGGCAAGACTGCTCACGACAAAGCTGTTGCGGACTTTACCGTAAATGCATATATCCAGTTTAGCAACCTTGTTATTGCGGATAATCCTCAGTACAGCGAATTTGCATATTTTGATACAGTTCCCAATACTGTAAATGAGGGCTCTATCATTAAAGAAAAAGACGGATATCAAACTCTCCGTGGCGATAGCAAAGGCAGTTCTATCGATATTTACGATGCCGGCTATGCTCCTCTTGCAGATTATCGTGTTGTTACGGGTATTACTGAGGAAGCTCCTAATGGCAAAGCGGTTGCAGAAACCTACCTTCCTGCAGCAGGCGGTTGGTCTAGCAGAGCTCTTGAGATTGCTCCTCTTCTCGATTACAAGATCGAATATATTACAGTTGACGGTAATTTGGAAGATAACGGTTGGACAGAAGATGGCTGGACTTATGTTGACAGCGATGTAAACTCCAACCTTCAGACAATCGTATACGGCACACCTTCCGGTATTACAGACAAAGATGCTGAATACACATATAAGTATCAGATTCGTACAGACGGCGAATATATCTATGTAGCGGCTGTTCTCGATATCGGAATGCAGGTTGCAACAGGTAACGCAAGCGACCCCGCTGAACCCTTCTTCCGTATTTGGTTTAACAACCATCCCGAACGTAATAAGGGTGACGACGGTAATGATTACAACCGTTTGACCTTCACAAAGAGATATGAAGTCATTGCAAATAAGGGTGGTACATCTGATAATTATACCGTTGCTACTCCTAACTTCGACGCAAGAACATATCTTAACGGTTGGTCTGCGGCTGATACTGTTAATATGAATAAGGGTAGCAATACCGTTAATTATAATTACGGCGATATTACAGATGACGAACTTGCTAATCCTCAGGCATATCTTACCTACAACAACGTTAAGCTTAATGTAGGTGGCTTCAGCTGGACAACTGAAGCAGGTGATATCGACTATGCTAACCCCTCGGGTGGTGTAGAAGCTAACCCTGAAGTTAACGGTGATAAAGATAATAAAACTGTTACAAATATCTTTGAATATGACAAATCTTCCTTCTTTGGTGAAACTATAATCACCGAAGAAAACACAACCAGCGGCTGGGGTTCTAATGATAAAGACCCCACAAGCCCCGTAAGTGCAGACCCTGCCTATGGCAGTGACTTTGACGACGGTTGGGTTGCTGAACGTAAGCTTACAAAGGTAACCTACGGCGATCAGCACGCTACTATGGTTGAAACTACTGACGGTAAGACTCAGGTGGAATTCAGAATCAAGCTTGATGAAGTTACTGATGAAAACGGTGAATTTGAATACACCGTATTTGCCGGTCTCGATTACGGTCAGGACCTTGTTCAGTTCTATCCTATGGTTGATAAAGAAGCCGGTATCTATTTCCCCTCCGGTTATGACCGCTTCTACAACCCCAACTGGTTCTGGCCTACTAACCACTTCGAGTGGAACGCAGAGGTTGAACGCGACCTTATGCTCCGTAGCCCCTATGAACCTGTTGTAAACATCGGTTCTCAGTATTTCGAAGCATATCCTTACACAGATAAAAATGCCGATGGATCTTATCCTTCGGGCTTGCGACTGGGCGGATATTACATCCAAGATTATATCCACCGTCAAATCCGAGATGATTATGGATTAAGCGACTATGAAGAATGGGATTATTGGGATGTCCTTGAAATGGGTATTCTTTATATTCCTTCTCAAAAGTACAAGGTAGATGACGGAACCGACGCTACAGGTCTTAAGGTTCTCTCGCCTACTACCATAACTCCCGGTGCGACCGACGCCGAAGCGGATAATATCCTTAATTGGGCGCAAGTTGACAATAACGGAAACGTATCCCCTGATGGTCATTTGCAGACCTGCTTTGCAGACTATCGATCCTTCATTTACTATGCTGTAATTGTAGGTATTCCCGAAAATCGAGCAAACCTTAAATATAGCTATCGTTGCTATATGGACTACTATGGTAACGACGGCTTGCTCAACTATGAAGGCTCTCCCGAGTTCCCTGAATATGTTGATTATTACCGTGAAACTTCTTCTTCCAACCTTGTTCCCAGTTATGACAAGGACGGCAAGACCAGCGTTGACGAAAACGGCAACCTTGTAATGGCTCCTGTTGATTGTAAGGGTCAGCTTTACATGGAAACCGATGAGAAGGGTAATATCATTTACAAAGATGAAAATGACAACATTGTTACAAGAAAGTATGACGATGACGGCAATTACATCTATGTAGATGAAAACGGCAATCCCGTTGACGTAGCCGGTCCTACACCTCTTTACAAGGACTTCTACGCTCCTGTTCTAACTCGTTCTTGTACAATGGCTAAGTCCGATTTGGACAAAACTTATTCGTATACAGAAATCGAAGGAACAAACGGTTATATTTCCGGCTACACCTATACAAATACAGATGAAGTTTACGCCGATGCACTTGAGGCAGGCGGAACCGGCAAGGTTGCGGCTGAAACTGTATATGAAATGGGTGATATCGGAACCTTCCAGAAGTATTTTAAAGAGAGAATTCCGGGTGGTAGCAACAACGCAAATCCTTATGTGGAAGGTGCGCTACTTGGCTATTTGCCTTATTATGCAAGCTACGAGAGCGGAACTAATGCTTCACGTTCGCATATTGAACCTGCCAACAAGGAAAGAGTTGAATATATCGCAGCAGCGGCAGGTTATAACCTCCAAACTGTTGTCACTTGGGCTGACGTTAAGAATACAAACGGTGTTACCAACTGGGTAATTTGCTTGAATGCCATAGACGAAACAGGTTGGGCAGAAGTTCAAACCTTTGCACAAGACAAAAACGTTGTTCTTGTGTATCCTTGGGAATGGACGATTGAAATTCCCGAAGATTTGACCGACAATATTACCATAGTAAGCGGCAATAATATGAGTGAAGGCGTATTGCCTGCTCACTCTGTTGGCTTGTTGGGCGTTGCGGCATTTACAAACAAATATGTTGGTAATGTAAATCTTCACATTAACAACTATGGCGATGATTTTGATGATGTTGAAAAATTAGCAGGCAAGATCGGCGCAACTGTTAACTACAACAACACCGAAGCTCTTGAGGTTATGGTTCTTAATAGCACAGAACCTAGTGTTGTAGATAACTTCCTTGCCGACCTTACAGATAATCTCGCAGAATCTGTTCCTACTGTTGTTATTAACGCAGTTGAAGGCGCTAAGGGCCATGAATTTAACGAGCCTAAAAAGGCAACTCTTGTTGATTTTGACGAGCTTCTTATCGAAGTTCCCAATATCGGCAGATTGCTTGGCTATAGCTCTTGGAAAGACGAAAATACTTCCGCAGCAATAGCGCTTTCCAACGCAATTTCCAGATATTCCTTCTTGAAGTACGGAATTAGCAAGGTTGACGAAGATGTTGCAAAGGCATCCCATAAGGGCTTTGTTCAATCTCTTGTAACTTCTCTTGTTGCGGATATTGCTTACGAAATTGATTTCATGACAACAAGCCTTAAAAAGGCTGGTTCTAAAAATGACGCAGCAAATCTTTGTATCAATGCTTTTGCCAAAAAGGCAGACCAAATCTGCAATTATATCAATTGCTCCGATATCGTGTCTTCTATAGGCAGTACCGTAACAACTGATTTGTTCGGCGGCGGTAAGGTTATGATTGGTGAGCTTAATTTGCATCGCGTAAACTCTCAGCTTGCTGATAAATATTTGTCTGATTTGGAAGCGGACGTTGAGACGGATGCTGATGACGAACCGCAATTTGACAGAAACATGATGTTCGAGCGTGTCGGCGCATTTGAAATTCTCTTCACCGACGGTATAAACCATGCTCACACAGGCGCAAAGGGCGAAGTATTTGTTAATACATCCCTTAATCTTGATAAAGATGTACAGTATCGTGGCGATACAGCGGTACTCCGTGACACTGCTGATGCTGGTTATAAAATGGATTATACCGGTTCATTTGGTAATTTGAGCGGTACGCAGGAATCAGACGGTAAGGTTAATTTAAATCTTACCGGCAGCCTCAATGACGGTTATGCGACACCTACTGTTATAAACAGAGTTCTTCCCGATGTTATAACTCATGAGAATTTCGTGAGCGGCAGCATGAACTTTGACCTTGGTGTTGAAGCGGGCACATGGTTTGCCTTTGTTGATGACCGTATGAAATATTTCGATTCCTGGTATAGGCGATTGGTAGTAGGTGGTGCCAATTCGGAAATAGGCTATGGCAGAGTTAAATTCCAGAGTGACACCGGAAATGTCAACTATTGCGGTATCGACTACAATGTTCAAAAACTGGAGGTTCTGCTTTTCCCGGATACTGATGTTGGTAACGGCGGTATTGTGGATGTTAGTTGGGGCACAACTGTTTCCGTTTATCTGCCCGAACATTACGGCTCGTTGTATCGTGGTTATGAAAATGGTGCTGCCGATGATATGTATTCATGTTCCCAGTGGAATGTGGTTTCCAATGACTCTGTACCAGGTAACAAAACTAATGTTAACGCTAACTCGTATATGATAATGCAGGATCGAAAACTACAGCTCAAGACCAAACCAGAAGCAGAACTTACCTATGATTACTACGCTCTCAGCCATGCTGCGCTTTATACGGCATTCTGGGGACGAGTAGATAAAGAAGGTGACGGCAATGGCTCGATTAACGCCACAGAGGCTTATGACTTTTTAGGTTTTTATCCCGATGGCATGACGAATTTCTCCACTTCTGTTCATCTGGATTATATAAACCTCGGCGGCCATTACTATTATGTCAAAGAACATCTAACTGATGGAACTTATAAATGGAAAAAGGTCGAGTTTACGTTCGATGCTTCGTATGCTCAAAGCCACACTTTGGATACCAAAACCATAGGCAATCTGAGCAGATTCCTTTCTAAATGGGGTGATTCTGAAAACGAGCAACACGAGGGCTTCTCCAACAGCGTTTCTTATAGCAATAGTTATTGGGAAAATGGCTGGGGACAGGTTCAGTCAGCTGATGAGAATAAAACGGTTGTTAGCTACACATACAGCCAATTTGGTTATGGTGAAATTATTGTTGACGTTGGTTCCTCGATGAATTTGTCTGCATTGCGTCTCCACATGGCGGCGGCAGCTGATGCAATGTGCTGGTCTCCTACTATGGAGGTTTACACCTCTGATTATAGCGGTGACTTAGTCAAGGGTGGTACTGTTCCTAATGATACTACCATGGGCTGGACAAATCATGGATATGTTGCGGCGGCATTTACCGAAATGGACGAGCACGTTTACTGGACAGGCAAGGGTCTCGGAGATGTTCAAGCACGTTATGTTAAGATTAAATTTACTCTTAATAACGGCGACGTATATTACATCGATGAGGTTGAGGTTTACGGTTCTGCTAATAAGGTTACACAGGATGATACCCATGACATTACAGTAGCAACCTATAATGTTGGCCAAATGGCAGACGTATTCTATGAAACCGCTGAGTATAATTACGGACAAGGTTATTATGCAGATAAGCCTGCTTCCTATTTCAAGGGTGTAGGTGCATCTAAGTCGAACGGTGCGAATACTACTCTCGTTGGCGCTGTTCATGGCGATGATCAAACTGCGGGTTATACTATTAACACGAGCACAGGCGCTGTAACCGGCAATGCTGCAACAAAAATGGGTCAGCAAATAGCTGCGTATAACGCTGCACGTAAAACTGACAATATGCAGGAAGTTAGCGTAATTATGCTTCAGGAAGTTCAGCAGTATGTACAACGCTTTGGCGCGATGGATCAGCTTAAGCTTATGGCGGAGGCTGCGGGATATCCGTATTTCTACTATGCTTCTGCTAACGAATATGATGCTTCCGGCAACTATGCAGGCGAGGCTAACCATTATTTCAACACAAAGGGCGTTTATGACGATCCTACAACTCGTATGGATAACCCCTCCGGTGGTGTTGCGATAATGTCCAAGTATCCTATCGTTGCTGCAAGAACCTATTATCAGGATAGCGGCGAGCAATCTATTGCTTATGCTCAGATCTATTTCAATGGCAAATATGTCGATGTTTATTCGGCACACTTTGCTGCAAACGGTGGCGACAGAGCGGCTACTCATGACAACAGAATGGATCAGTATGCACTTTTGAACCATGTTCTTAAGGGCAGAAATGAATATTCTATTGTGGGCGGTGACTTTAACGAGCGTTATTTGAATACCTATTCCGATAATGTTGACGGTATGAATAATATCCTTAACACTGATAGCGCAGAATATTATACCTGCAGTAATAAGGTTATTGATAATATTCTTGTTGAAGGCTCGAGCACACATATTACAGATACATATGGTACTATTCAGTATGTTGGTGTTGACGTTTTGAACCATGTGAACGAAGCGGCAAGGGATAAACACCTTAACACTAACGCTGATAATACTAGTGAGTCCAAAGAATACGGTTACTCCGACCACTTTATGGCAGTTGCTAAGCTTTCTGTTGGCGCACAATAATAATCACATTCTTTTAAACATCGTATAAAACCTCAAAAACGGCTCCGAGCTTTGCTCGAAGCTGTTTTTATTGGGGGGGACTAATTATCTTGTACAAATTCACCTCTTAAAAAACAACTTGCATTTTTTATGCATATATAATATAATAAGAGGTGATTTAGTATGTCGATTTTTTGGGTGGTTTTTATTGGAATGCTTGGGGCTTTGGGCATTGCTCTTATGTGTCTGGAGCTATACCGCAGGATGAAAGCCAAGAGGGCGACCTTTGTGTGCTTGACCTTTGGTGACGAGTTTACCGAGCAGAAATTGCCCGATATGCTTATAATTTGCAGAACCGATGCCGAGCAGGAGGAAATCATAAAAAGGGTGGCTTCTTCCGACCCGAGAAAGGTTTACATTAAGTTTATTTAAGTTTGATTTCATAAAAAGGTGGTATTGATTTTGACGGAATTGTATCTTGACGGAGTTGTTGAAGATATTGTATATTCAAACAGCGAAAACGGATATACCGTCTGTACCATCAATGTAGGCGGCGAACCTGTTACTCTTGTTGGCATAATGCCATATCTTGGGGAGGGCGAAACTATTAGGGTTCAAGGGGTTTGGCAGGTTCACCAAACCTTTGGCAGGCAATTCCGCGTTAATTACTTCGAGAAAAAGCTTCCGACAACATCTGCGGCTATATTAAAATACCTTGCTTCAGGTGCTGTAAAGGGTGTTGGCCCTGTTACCGCCGAAAGGATTGTTTCCCGTTTCGGTGAGGACACATTGGATATTATCGAAAATAATCCTCGTTGGCTTTGCGATATAAAGGGTATTTCTCCAAAGCGAGCTGACGAGATTCATAACAGCTATGTAGAGCAATTCGGTATGCGTACGGTTATGATGTATTGCAACGAATTTTTTGGGCCGTCGCTTTCGGTAAAGATATTTAAGGCTTATGGCTCTGCCGCTGTTGATATAATCAAAAAAACGCCCTACCGTTTGTGCGATGATATTAACGGTATCGGTTTTGAAAAGGCGGACAGGGTTGCGATGTCCTTGGGCTTTTCCAAGGATTCCCCTGAGCGAGCCGAGGCAGGCATAATTCATGTTCTTAATGTTGCCGCAATGAACGGCGGACATTGCTATCTGCCCGAAAGCGAGCTTGCTACGGCTGCGTCGAAAACCTTGGGTGTTGCTCCCGAGGTTGCCTTGATGGCTGCCGAAAGATTGGTTTCTATGGGCAAGCTGAAAAGGTTTTCCGACGGAACCGAGGATGCATTTTCCTTGGCAGAGGTTTATAATGCCGAGGTTTACATTGCCGCAAAGCTCCACGCAATGGATAATTTTAAATTCCCGTATATACTTACAGGCCTTGACGAGCAGATTAATGCCCTTGAGGAAAGATATAACATAAGCTATGCTCCCGAGCAACGTGAGGCTATAAGCCATGCGCTGACAAGCGGCGTTACAGTAATAACCGGCGGTCCCGGTACAGGTAAAACTACGGTTATCAAGGCGATTCTTGATATTTGCAATATATTGAAATATTCATGTGTTCTTGCGGCACCTACGGGACGTGCGGCACAGAGAATGTTTGAATCCTCGGGCAAAGAGGCGAAAACCATTCACCGTCTCCTCGAAGCAAGCGTTTCGGATAGCGGAGCTCACCGCTTTTCCCGTGATGAGGACAACCCTCTGCCACATAAGGTTATAATAGTAGACGAAATGTCTATGGTGGACACAAATCTTCTTTGCGCTCTGCTGAAGGCTGTGAAAACAGGGAGCTATCTTATTATGATAGGGGACCCCGACCAGCTTCCTCCTGTTGGCGCAGGTAACTGCCTGAACGATATTATTAATTCCGACAAATTTGATGTGGTGCGCTTGGATAAGATTTTCCGTCAGGCAGAGGAAAGCCTTATTGTAATGAACGCCCACGCCATTAACCGTGGTGAAATGCCTATATTAAATTCCCGTGATAACGATTTCTTTTTCGTGGAAAAGCGAACAAACGAGGAGGTTTTAAACCTAATACTTTCCTTTGTTGCCGAGCGTCTGCCAAAAAGATACGGTGCCGATCCATTAGAGGAGATTCAGGTTATTTCCTGTACAAGAAAGGGCGCCTTGGGAACAAAAGAGCTTAATTTGGCGTTCCAAAATGTGCTTAACCCCAAAACAATGAAAAAGTCTGAGAAAAAATACGGCTCTGTTGTTTTCCGCGAGGGCGACAAGGTTATGCAGATTAAAAATGACTATGACCTGCCTTGGAAAAAGGGAAACGAGGGCGGTTCGGGTATTTTTAATGGTGATATCGGCAGGATAATTGAAATAGATACACGAAACGAATGCATGACCGTTGATTTTGACGGCAGAATGACCGATTATGATTTTTCTCAGCTTGAAGAGTTGGAGCATGCTTATGCCGTTACGGCACATAAAAGTCAGGGCAGTGAATATCGTATTGTTGTAATTCCTGTTTTCGATGCGCCTTTTCCTCTTATGACGAGAAATCTCCTTTATACAGCAGTTACAAGAGCAAAGGAAATGGTTGTTGTTGTGGGAACACAAAGAGCCTTGTCGGTTATGGTCAACAACAATCGTATTCCTATTCGTCACACAGCGTTAAAGCATCTTTTGGCTATTGTATGACAGATAATATGAAGGTTGATTTGTTTTCCCCTCAGGTTTGCATATTCTGTGGAATAAATGCCTGCCATGATGAGCTTCCTGTTTGCTGTAAATGTATTCATAGCCTTAATGCTCTTGTTACGGCTAAATGCAAAAAATGCGGGAAAACTCCCATGAATTGCGATTGTAAGGATTCCGAAGGAATACGATTTGCTTTCTTTTTCGGCAGTCTGGCTTCCCGTAAAATAATATATAATTTTAAATATACTTCCAGTAAGCGAGAGATAAGATTTCTTGCAGAGCTTCTTGTGCATAGCATTAATATATCTCCAGGCTCCTTTGACGGTGTAACCTATGTACCTCGCTCGAAACGAAATATCCGAAAGCATGGCTATGACCAATCAAAGAAATTAGCCGAGGCTATTTCTCAAATTTACAATATCCCTTTTGTTACAGCATTAAAACGCAGGGACGGCAAGGAGCAAAAGCTTCTTGGTATTTCCGAAAGAAAAAAGAATGTTAAAAATAAATATTCTTTAAGCTATATACCCGAAGAAAAATTCAAAAGAGTTTTGCTTGTGGATGATATTACAACTACAGGTATGACCCTTAAAGCTTGTTCTCAAATATTGCGAAAGGATTTTGCCAAATCGGCATGGAATACGAGTGCAGCAAAGAATATAGTCTGCAATTCTATTCCAAAGCCCATCTAAAAACCAACCCTCGGCAACACAGCAACTCCGG
>JAZSFY010000213.1:0-8281 GCA_045532415.1 Eubacteriales bacterium
AATATCATTTATAATAAACATACGGAAGCTTTCGAGTTAATTTTAAGGAGTGAAAGAACATGACATTGAAAATCGGTGAAAGAATAAAAGAGTTGCGAAAAGCACAAGATATAACTCAAGATAAATTAGCCGGTTATCTTAATATCTCATATCAAGCAATTAGTAAGTGGGAAAATGGCACGTCATTTCCCGATATAACGCTTGTGCCTAAAATTGCAAATTTCTTTGGTGTATCTGCTGATTATTTGCTTGGAATTAAAGCCGATGAAAACGAAGAAAAAATTAAAGAATACTTTGATAAAGCAATGAAGTGTTCACATACAGGCGATATGAAAAAAGGAATCGCTATATTACGTGAAGCTCTTGATATTTATCCAAATAATTGCAAACTTTTATCGTTACTTATCGGTTTTCTTTTTGGCTCATTTTGTGCCAATGGTGACAAAGAACTTTTGCAAGAAATAGTAGTCAAGTCTGAATTGGTTTTACAGGATAGTACTGATGAAGAAGACCGAATTGACGTTTTAGAAAAATTGGCATATTCGTATAACTATCTTGAAATGCAAGATAAGGCAATAGAAACGGCAAACCGCCTACCCAACTCGATTATCAACAGACAACAGGTACTTTCTAATATTATCATGCCTATGGATAAGCGGAAAGAAAAGCAACAAGAATGTGTGTTTTATAATTTTGAGGTTATGATAAATCACATTTTGTGGCTTGGTGGCATTTCGCTAGGCAGAAGTGAGTATGAAAAAGCGATTGGTATTTATAATAGAGCAATAACGGTTATTCAAAACATCGGAAATGAAGGACTTTTCTTGCTAAAATCAGCAGGTGCCTATAATGGACTTGCTATGGCATATTCTTCTCTCGGCAAAGTGGATGAAGCCTATTGTAATATAGAAAATGTCATTAAATGCTATGTGGAGTTTGAAGAATCCTTGAAACAGGGGCGTATTTCTTATGAATCACCTATATTAGACATGCTATATTTTGATAGAGATAATTTGCATTGTAATTCAACTATAACTGCGCTTGAAGATTGGTATAGAAAAATGCAAAACGATTATAAAAACTATTTCAAAGCAGTAATAGACGACATACGTTTTAAAGAAATGTGCGAGAGAATAGAAACCACATTGAAATCTTATTGAAAGATAAATCATATTTAATTTTAAAAGTAAATCCCTTGCATAAACCTCCTCGTTTTTACAAATAATAACACCAAACTGTAAAAACAAGGAGAAATTTATATATGAAAGCAACAGGAATTGTAAGGCGCATTGATGACCTTGGGCGCGTGGTGATACCCAAAGAGATACGCCGTGTAATGCGAATCCGCGAGGGCGACCCTTCACATACAACATTGACACCTTTCGACAAGTTTTGTTTTGCGATAAATAATATTGTACAAAAAGCGACTTCGTGATAGAATGTATCCGAGGCCGCATTGTTCTTTTTAAATATATAGGTATGAGATAGCGTGATTATTCGGAGATTTGATATACTTTAATTTCGTTCGTGTTGCTATATGAGCTGTGATAATATCCATCATTGCATACAATAAGGTCATTATTTATTATATAAATGCCTTCTATTGCATAAGAATCTGTTAAAGTGAACTTTTGACTGCAAGAGTATTCGGTTAATGAAATTTCATATACATAATTTTCTCCAACATAATTTGCACCCGCAGAGAAGTAAAGTATATTATTTTTTTCATCTAAAAAGAGTTGGTCAGAATGGTAAATTCCCGAAATGCTAATTGTTACTACTTCCTCACCGCTTTTTTTGATGTTTTGTATAATAACATTTCCTTTATCTGAGGAATTATTGATTACCCAAAGGGTGTCGCTTTTGGAGTCATAAGCTATTCCATTAGCATGGCTGTATTCGATTTTACTTAATAATTCACCGTTGGTTGTGATATTATAGATTGCATTGTCGGCATAATCAGCAAACCAGAGTGAGTCATTGCTGTTATCATATGTTATGCCTTGGAGGCTAGCCGTTTTAGGAAGAAAGGTATCAAGGGTTATTTCTGACAATACTGTAGTGTAATCCGTTGATAATTGAACTATAGATGGTGAGTTATTCTCACTACTTGGGAGCATTTGCCCAAAATTACAAATGTAAAATGAGTTATTTACATTGGAGTACGTCAATCCCGTACAAGTGAATCCTAAATTGGTAGCTTCACGTTTCAAGTTAGGAAGCGGAATGGTTTGTTTTGCAGACATAGCAATTCCGTTAGTTTCTACAGTAGCTACAATAACAGTATTGCTGCATCCGAATAATATCGTAGTAGTGAACAATATGCTTAATGCTAAAATCGTTAATACGAAATTGCGTTTTATCATATGGAAATCTCCTAAATCTCAGAATTATAATTTCACATTACAAAGTTATTATATCATGAGGCGATTATCAAAGCAAGACTTTTTGTATAAATCTCCTTGTTTTACAGATACTAACAGTACAAATTTGTAAAGCAAGGAGTTTTTATATATGAAAGCAACAGGTATAGTTCGTAGAATTGACGACCTTGGGCGCGTTGTGATACCCAAAGAGATACGCCGAGTTATGAGGATTCGTGAGGGCGACCCATTGGAAATATACACCGAAAATGACGGAAGCGTGGTGTTCCGCAAATATTCTGCCGTAGGGGAATTGAGCCGCGTTTCCACCGAATATGCCGAGGCGATGAACCGTTCAAGCGGAATCCCAATCGCAATCTGCGACAGAGATAATGTTATCGCCGTTGCAGGTGTTTCGAGAAAGGAATACCTTGAAAAGCCGATTTCAAACGGTCTTTCGGGCTTGCTCACAAGCCGTAAGCCCTATTCGGCAACCGAAAAGGGCGACAGCGTCACCGTTACCGAAAACGGAAGTCAGGTTAGCTACCTTTCTCCTATAGTCAGCGAGGGAAGCGTTATCGGCGCAGTAATGTCCCTTAAGCAGAACGATTCTCCCCCCGACGGAAGCGAAAAGAAGCTTATCGACACAGGGGCATATTTCATGTCCTCGCAAACCGAAATATAAGTTTTTGAAGTGAGAGTTTGAGAGAGAAACTTTTTCCAAAAAGTTTTTCTCTCTGTGTTTTTTGTTCCTCCCTACATGAAGAAAAAGGCTATCCTTTGGGAGAAACTTCTTTTCACATTAAAAATGACACTTTCGGTTTGAAAGTGTCATAGTGGGTTACATACTTTGAATTTATACCTATCACAAATAAAAAGTTATATTGTGAGACAGGTCTCACAGTGATATTTTGCCTTTCGGCAAAGTGATATTAAAACCTTTGGTTTTAGTTATATTATATTCGCCTTAAAAACTGTCCGAAGGACAATATCACGATGCGAAGCATCATATAACTGCGAAGCAATATAACTCGCCGAAAGGCGAATATAACTGAGGCGCACTTCATAAGGAAGCGCGCCTCTTCGGATAGCCTTTAATGTTAAATCAACGCTTTTGGTTTGTTCTGCCCACAAGATAATCCAAAGAAACCTCAAATAAATCAGCGATTTTTATAAGCAATTCCAGCTTGGGCTCTCTGGTCATCAATTCGTAATTTTGATATGTTTTTTCGGATATATCGCAATAAACCGCAACCTGCCATTGGGTAGTATAGGGCTTTAAAATGCAATATATACCAACGATTGTAGGTGAAAGGTGTTTGATATAAGAAAAACTATAGAAAAAATATGGAATGGGGAAATCACTCCCGTGGAGTTTACAAAATCAAGCAATCCGATATTGCTTGAAAAACAATAAAAAATGTATGATAATATCGAAAGGTTTCGAGATACGATTGATGAGAAGCAGAAAGGTGAATTTGACCGTTTAGTTGAATGTATAGAAAGCTATGTCAGCGAATCTACCAAAAATTCTTTCTGTGACGGATTTGCTATAGGAACACGCTTGACCTCCGAAGCTTTTATCGGCTCGGAGAATATTGGCGTATTGAAATAAAGACATTATCTCAATAATCAGCAATACAAAAAGGCTATCCCTTCGGATAGCCTTTGATTATTCAATTAAACGGGGTTGCCGTTAACAACAACTTCGCTTACAAGACACCAGATAGCATCGTAATAAACGAATTCAACCTTTACATAACGGCCGTAGGTAGATACAGAAGCGGTTTCCCAGTTGCCGTTTCCGGTAAATTCCAAACCGTTCAAATAGGTTTCGTCATAGTAATTAACACCGTCGGTGGAGAAGGAAACGTAGGTTTCAGTTTCATATCCGGCAGCGAAGAAGGCTTTGATCTGAGCGATTTCGCAAACCTGTCCTAAGTCAATTACAATAAAGGAGGAATCGCTGTAAGCGTTTCTTTCATCGGGTGCATAGGGGTTGTTGAAGAAGCCGAGATAGTTGCCGTCGTTGCAGTTGTTTTTGCCTGTTACAGGGTTGGGAAGATAGGAGATGAGGGGTACATCTGCAATACCGTCGGTAAGGTCACCGGTGTAACCACGTGCATATTTAAATTCATCCTGAGTTTCGTAGTTGATGTTATAGGATTTGCCTGCAGCTAAATTGGAGACTGCATGACCGTTGATTTCAACCTCGTTGAAAATTGCCCAATAGCTTTCTACATAAAC
Source organism: Eubacteriales bacterium (assembly GCA_045532415.1). Taxonomy (GTDB): domain Bacteria; phylum Bacillota; class Clostridia; order Oscillospirales; family CAG-382; genus Coliplasma. Next base: position 4,611 of record JAZSFY010000213.1, read on the forward strand.
CTTGATTATAACATAACGGCATTGGAAGGTCTTGGTGGTGGACCACCATGCGCCGTATTCGTACAAAACATCGCAATCGAACAATGTCATGGTTGCTTCGAAATTAACGTTGTCCATGGAATAATAAACTGCATCAAAGCCGGGCTCATATCCGTATGCGGCGAATACTCTGATATCGTCAACAGACTTAACAGCGCCAAGGTCAAACCAAATGTATGCTATACCGTCAGCGCAGTTCTGCTCGGTGGTAGCAGCATTGTCGAACAAGCCGAACCAATCGCCGTTGTTGCAGTTGTATGCGCCTGTCAAGGGGTTTTTGCTCTGAGTTACAACGGGAACATCATAGATGCCGTCGTTAAGGTCGCCGGTGTATCCGCGGGTGGGGTTGATAAGGTTGCCATAGAAGTCATAAATCTTATAGTTTGCGTTCTTTGCATAGTTGGTATACTCGATTTCATAGCTGTAGCCGTATACCTCAACCTCATCGATAAGGCCGTAAATAACATCGGTGGTAGCATCGTTCAACCAAAGATTAACCTTGATATATCTTGCAGAAATGTGGTCGTCGGTAGCGCTTACCCAATTTGCGCCCTTTTTGCTTGCTACATTATTTTTACCCATGGGGCTGTAGCCGAAATCGTGGTCAAGGCTTGTATAAACATCGAGCAATTCAATGTCGGAGTTCATAACGTAACCGTCGGAAAGGGTAACCTTGCCGTTTGCAAAGTGTACCTTTACTTCGCCGATATCGTAAATCGCGCCAAGGTCGATAATAATTTCAGCTTCATAACCGAGAGAGCCTTGGTCCAAGGGAATACAGTTGGTATAATTCTGACCAGCCAATCAAGTGTTGTTGTTGATGTTGCCTGCGGTAAGAGTATTGTTGTAATGACCGTCGGTAACAGAACCGTTACACTTGATGGGGTGGTAAGCACTGGTGATACCTTTGTTGGTTATGCTGACCTCAAAGGGCTTGTCCAACGCAAGGTTGTTAGAATAGTTTACAGAGTCAGCAGACGCTGATGTGGAAAATGCGGAGAAAGGAACAATTGCCAAAATCATCGTTAAGACGATTGCGAGGGAAAGAATTCTCTTCATAATCAAAATCTCCTTTAAAATGTTAACGCATTAATGTTATCCCTTGTTCCTCTGTTTGTCAATGTAGAAATATATCTATTATCACCAAATCATTATGTCTAAAATTGTTTAAAATAACCAAGGGTGGTTATGTTTTAGCTGTTGCGTATTTGCAAAGGCATATTTTGCATCACAGCAGGGCGATATGTAACACGAAAAAGGCTATCCTTTCGGACAGCCTTTAATGTATTTTAATTCATGTTTTCTTTGTAAAACTTATCATAGTCAAATTCAGAAAGAAATTTATGAAATTCATCTAATCTTTCGTTATAATTCTCTTTGGTTAATAAATTGGTACCTTGAGCCATTTGATTTGACATATAACTGTTGATCTCGGGTTTAAAATGAGTATAGTCCTTATAATTATCCAAATTAGTTATAATTTCATAGTTGTCTTGGAAGAAATGAACTTTTGCGTTTGGATGCTCCAAGATTTCTCCAATGGCGGTTCTGGCAAGATAAATTTCAGCATCTAAAGTGCCTTTTTGCTTGTTCATATACCAATATGAGATACTGTAAGGCACCATAAAGAAATGAAATTCGGTCTCGGGATGATTCTGAATAAACGGGAGAATATTGTATGTTAAATTTTCGGATAAATTTTTTGAGTAAACCAATTCTCCTTTATTATTTTGCTGTTCCATGGGGTACGATATTGAAGCTAGCGCATTTTTCTTGCAATAAACCGAATCGTCCGTAGACCAAGAACCATCTCTCATCATAATTTGGTTCTTGTTTTGCAATGTTCCAAAAAGGCTTTTAGTGGTATAAAAATATGCTATGTCTAAATTAAGCAAATACGATAAATCGTTAAGTTTATTATCGTCATATAAATAATCCGGCAATGGATAACGGGGAGTGTCTTTATTGGTCGTCAAGGCATATTCATCTAAAGCCCAAAATACCTTGTCGATAGTATTGTGAGAATTGTAACATACATCAAGAATTGTCTTGTGATTATAGGAACTTCCGCCTGAATAGGGAACCTTTATTGTTTTGCAACCAAACAAATCATCAATTTCGCTTACATCGGTATTCTCTACCATAGAAGAACCCAAAAAAACAGAATTATAATCATAGTTTTTGGCAATTCCAGGATTGCAATATAATTCGGAATAATGGCGATAGGTTAGGTTTCCTGGTTCCTTGGTGTATTGTAGAAGGGGATCAAAATAAAAAGTCATTGCTCCGAACGCCAAAATAACGGATAGCGTTAAAGCTATAAGAGAAATAGCCCATTTTTTTGAACTCATAGTTTTCTTCCTCTATTAAAAATTAAAATATAAAAATGTGCTTACACCGGAGAGCGATAGAATGCTCCAAATCAAAAGAACACATGAGGATAAAAGAGTTGCTGTATTTGCTTTGAATTTTTCTGCACGCTCCAACGTGTTTTTGGTAAATAGGCAGATGGCTGTTGTTCCTATCATGATAGCAATCATTACCAAATTTACAATTCCGTTAAATTCTAATATATTGCAAATTATGCTAATCGGAATAATATTCAGCAATGTTTCGGTTATTTCGAAATTGAGTGTAAAGCCTCCGCTGAAAACCTGCGATAGCACTTGGTTAGCATCACTTATGCTTTCCGCACGGAAATAAACCCACGTGATATTTATGAAAATAAATGTAATTGCCCAAGTTATGGCACATGGGATTTTATCAATGGATTTACTGAGGAGCCTATAAATAACCATGGCGATTCCATGCATTACCCCCCATAATATGAATGTGAACCCTGCACCGTGCCAAATTCCGCTAATTAAGAAAACAATTAAAACATTGATGCAAGTGCGTGTTTTGCTACAACGACTGCCGCCCAAGGGAATGTATATGTAGTTGGTTAAAAAACGGGTAAGCGTCATGTGCCAGCGCTTCCAAAAATCCGAAATATTATTTGCTTTATATGGTGAATTGAAGTTCATTGGCAGATTAATGTTGAACATACTTGCAATTCCGCTTGCCATGTCGCAATATCCGGAGAAATCAAAATAAATTTGGAAGGTATATGCAAGAATTGTTAAAATGGCTTCAAAACTGCTTAGTGAATAAATGTTGGCATATCCAAATGTAACGATTTTGCCAAAATTGTCTGCAACAAGAACCTTTTTTGCAAGTCCCTTTGAAAAAATGTATAATCCCTTTGAAAAATTGTCTGTATTGAAGTGAAGATTCTGCTTGTTTTCAAATTGAGGAATTATTTCATTATGTAAAACAATAGGTCCGGCAATCAACTGAGGGAAAAATGTTACAAACAATGAGTAATCTAAGAATGAATAAATTTTGGCTCTGCCTTTATACGAATCAATTATATACGAAACTTGTTGGAAGGTAAAAAAGCTTATGCCTAAAGGTAAAATCAATCCGAGATAGATAGGGTCGCTGTTAAAAATGTTTCCTATTGTATCGAAAACAAAATCAAGATACTTATAGAAAAACAATATTCCTATATTCAAGAAAAGACATATCGTAAACAATACTTTTTTGGATGTTAAATCAGTATCTCTGTGCCTTTCAAAATATAGGCTTGC
>JAZSFY010000204.1:0-7175 GCA_045532415.1 Eubacteriales bacterium
GAGGGCAACGGGCTTGGGCTTTCTATCGCAAAAAGCTTGGTTGAATTGCAAAACGGAAAAATGGATATCGTCATTGACGGCGACCTATTTAAGGTAGTCCTCCGTTTTCCTTGTTTTAATTCCCGCGATTAACTCGGCTCAAATCGCAAGCGCTCATTCGCGTGGGACGTACCTTATTCTAATTGTTACAATTTGCGGGGCTTGCTCCGCCCGTCTTAATCAAATTGAAAGCGCTCATTCCCGTGGGTTTTAGCTTTTTGGAATCAATATCATATAATCAAAACGAAAGAGATAGGATTATGTCCTATCTCTTTTTTGAATTATTGTGATTCAATTAAGGTACGTCCCACGCGAAGGAGCGCTTTCGATTGGAATAAGCTACATCGCGGGAACTAAAAAGTTTTGCCAAGCTTTTTCAAAAGCGGGAGGAGCGCTTTCAATTTGAACAAGGTACGCCGCGGGCATTAAAATATTTCGACTTTTACTGCCTTTGCGAGAGGGTCCTCGGAGGTGAAGATAAATTCGTTGTCACCTGCGATAATACCGATTTCACGGTAATCCTGGAATATCTTGCCCTCGGTACCGCCTACAACAAAGCCTGCGGCGCTCTTTGTGTTAACGTTAAGAGCAACGCTTGTCTGGGAAAGAACAGGTGTATCAGAGATGAAGGATGCACGAAGGATTGCCTTACGTGTTGTATCGGAAGCCAATTTTACTGTTCCGTCAACAACATCGCCAACAATAACAGGCTCCTTGCCCTCGCATTCTGCCTTAAGGTCACGCATACCGTAGCCCGAGCGCATTGCCATATAGGAAAGGCTGTCAACAGTAAAGTTCAAAAGATTGATAGCGCACATTTGAAGCTCGCCGCGTGTGATCTTGCCTTCTGCAAGAGCAGCTTCAAGGTTGTCAACACGGGTAACAGCATCGGGAGAAACCATGTAAATATCGTTTCTTGCATGAACCATTGCCGCAAGGTTTTCAACACCGCCGCCTTCGCCGTTTTCGTTGTTAACCTTTGCCCACCAGTCGGTCATAACAAAGCCTGTGAAGCCGAAATCGTTACGGAGCAATCTAACAGTAAGGTCATAGTTAGAAGCCGCCCATTTGCCGTTAATGGGGTTATAAGAGGTCATAACAGAACGAACGGGGCTTTCGTTTACACAGATATCGAAGGGCTTGGAATAGATTTCACGGATAGCTCTTTCACTGATAACCGAATCAACACCGTAGCGGTTTGTTTCCTGATTGTTTGCCATAAAGTGCTTAACTGCACCGCTTACGCCTGCGTCGTCAAGACCGCGGCAGATTGCGGCAGCAAGCTTACCCGAAAGGAGAGGATCCTCGGAGAAATATTCAAAGTTACGACCGCAAAGAGGATCACGGTGGATGTTAGTGCTGGGGCCGAGAAGAATATCGATGCCGTTGGAAGCCAATTCGTTACCGCAGAGATGATACATATCGGTAAGGAGCTGTTCATCCCATGTAGCGGCAAGGCAGGTTGCGGCAGGATAACAGATTCTCTTTTCGTTGTTTACAGAACGGATACCCGAGGGGCCGTCGATACAGGAAACAACGGGAAGTCCCAATGCCTTGAGAGAGGGAGTTATACCAACAAATGCGGCAGCGTTACCGGGAGCCGCCTTGGGAGAAGCCATGCCCTCTGCACGAACCATGTGGATAAGGTCCTTGTCGCTAAAGCGGGCAACAAATTCCTCCATTGTAATATTGCCGTCAACAACATCGGCAAGAGTTTTGCCGTCCTTTTCGATTTGAGGATATGTTACGGGGATAGGCTCGTCCTTGGGAATATAGGTGGGAACAGGCTCATAAGCCATGATGCCCGATTTGTTAACGATTCTGTCAAAGGGAACAACGGGAGCCAACGCAGATTCGCAGGTTTTGAGAACAATGTCCTCCTTAACTGTGAAGGAGCAGGACTCGATATTGTCGGAAGCGTTTTTGCCAACATTGATAACATATTCGCCTGCTTCGAGAACCCAACTGTAACGGTTGCCTGTTACACCGGAATCGTCATAAGAGGAGATAGAATAATCATCAAAATTAAGCTCAACTGTTGCGCTTTCACCGGGAGCGAGAACAGGAGTTTTAGCAAAAGCGGCAAGAACCTTCTTGGGCTTGCCAAGCTTGCCTGCAGGAAGGTTAACATAGCATTGAACCACTTCTCTGCCTGCAACAGAGCCAAGGTTGCTTACAACAGCGCGAATCTTGGTTTTGCCCTCGTTGCGGTGAATATCAATAAAGAAAATGCTGAATTCTGTGTAGGAAAGACCATAGCCGAAGGGATAAAGAATTTTATCTTCAGCAAAGGTGTTGAAATAACGGTAGCCTACATAAACGTCCTCTTGGTAAAGCAAGCGGTCGGTTGTACCGTAATTCTTAAAGCCGGGATAATCCTCGCGCTTTCTTGCAATGGTATCGGGCAATCTACCGCAGGGGTTCTGCTCGCCCATTAATACCTTTGCCGCCGCAATACCGCCCATCATACCGCCTGTCCAAAGCATAACGATAGAATCGGGGTTTGCATTGATGATTTCCTCAAATTCGATTACGCCGCAAACGTTAAGAAGGACAATAAACTTCTTAAAGCTCTTACGGATAAGATTGAGGTTGGAAATTTCGATATCGGTAAGACAAAAACCGCCTTTTTCAAATTTAAGGTCGCAGTCCTCGCCTGCTGTACGGGTGATTATATAAATCGCTGTGTCATTTCTCTGGGAAGCCGAAGCAACAAAGCCTTCATCAAGCAAGGGCTCCTTCTGAGAAGCAGGATGCGCCCAAAGGCCCAAGCCTTCATAAGGATTTTCCTTTACGAAAGCATCATAAAATGCCTCTACCTCGCTATCGAGCTGTGCACCCAAATCACGGAGAGAATCGAAAACATTTGTAACATAAGGAGGCTCAACTCTACCGCCCGAGCCTGTACCAAGGAGAAGATAATCCTTCTGCATTCTGCCGAAGAAGGCAATTTTTTCTTCCTTTGTTAAGGGGAGAGCCTTATTCTTGTTTTCAAGAAGTGTAATACCCTCCAAAGCGCCTCTCAAGGAGAAAGCCGCACCGTCATCGGGATTGAACTGAAGCTTGCCTGTGAGATAATCAAATGCGTTTTGTGTATTCATTTCAGTCACCTCAAAAAGTTTTATTTTAAAAGGTCATATTTATTTTATAATAACAGAATATGGAAGAATAGTCAACAGAAAAAAGAGGTGTTTGTGAAACTTCCTTACAGGAAGTTTCGCAGTTTTATTCGCCGTCATGGGGTCCATGCAAAACACGACTTTGTGGGGTTGTTAAAACGGCGAGATATATTGCTTCGCAGTTTTATTATGCTTCGCATAGTGGTATTGCCTTCGGCAGTTATTCTCTCTGCGAAGCTGTGTTTCGCAGAGCCTCATTAGGCGAATAAAATACCACTGCGACGTTCAGGAGCAATAACACTTTCACAAAGTGAAAATATCACTCTGTGCGAAAGCACAGAATACCACTATTTCTTTTCATGGCATAAAAGGAAGTGAGAATCATCCAAACTGTATTTGTATTCACAACTGTTATGCCGTTTTTTCTCCTATCCAAACAGCTTAAAAACCTCGATGAATTTAATTCTATCGAGGTTTTTAACATTCTTGTGAGAATTATCCTTTTCAATGCTTTTTAGACTATTTCAATTTTGACTTTTTCAAAAGGAGCGAATTTGTTACAACCGAAACCGAGGAAAACGCCATTGCACCGCCTGCGATTATGGGGCTTAAAAGACCGAATGCGGCGAGAGGGATTCCCACAGTATTATAGAAAAACGCCCAGAAAAGATTCTGCTTGATTTTTCTCATGGTTGCCTTGGAAAGAGCAACAGCCTGAGAAACAGCCGAAATGCCGCCTCCTACAAGGACGATATCGCCCGATTCCATGGCTATATCGGTTCCGCTTCCCACGGCAAAGCCGATATTGGCGGAAACAAGTGCGGGAGCATCGTTAATGCCGTCGCCTACCATGCCGACAACACCGTAAACCGATTGGAGCTCCTTTAGTTTTTCAACCTTGCCCTCGGGAAGAACATTGGCAACCACCTCGTCAATACCGACCTTTTCGGCAACCGCGTTTGCGGCAGAGGGGTTATCACCTGTAACAAGAACTGTTTTTATACCCAAGGATTTCAATTTTGCGATAGCCTCGGCAGAATCTGCTCTCACAGGGTCGGAAACACCGATTGCAAGAACAGGGATTTTATCGATTGCCGTTACAACAACCGTATTTCCCTGCTTTTCAAGGAGAGAAACCGATTGGGGCAAGGATTCCTTACATTCCTCACTAATCCAAGAGGGCTTGCCTACCAAAATTTCCCTGCCCTCGGAGATTGCCGAAATACCGCATCCCGTTACAGATTGGAAATTTTCACATTGGGGCAGTTGTCCCTTATATTCATCAACAATAACCGACGCCAAGGGATGCTCGGAATAGGACTCTGCGGCAGCAGTATATTTAAGCATTTCGTCGGCATTACCCTTAAGTGAAATAATCTCGGTCACACGGGGGTTGCCCTCGGTAACCGTTCCCGTTTTATCCAAAACCAAAGCCTTGATTTTGCAGGAATGCTCCAACGCATCGGCATTTTTTATTAAAATACCCATGGATGCGCCTCTGCCTATACCTACCATTAATGCTGTGGGCGTGGCAAGGCCGAGAGAGCATGGGCAGGCTATTACAAGAACCGCAACAGCGCTGTCCAATGCGGTTGAAACGCTTTTAGTAACAAAATATGTGACGATAAAGGTCACAAGAGAAATTAAGGTAACGCTTGGAACAAACACAGCCGAAACCTTGTCTGCTGTATTTTGGATATGCGCCTTTGAGGATTGGGCATCCTCAACCAAGCGGATTATACCCGAAAGGACGGTATCACTTCCGATACCCTCAGCGGAGAACTTAAAGGCAGTTTTTCCGTTAACAGTACCGCCGAAAACCTTATCTCCAACCTTTTTGGAAACCGGCATACTTTCGCCGGTAAGCATAGATTCATCCATATAGCCGTTTCCCTCAACAAGGGTTCCGTCGGCAGGAACGGCTTCGCCGGGGCGCACCATTATAATATCCCCTAAAACTATTTGAGAAACAGGAATTATTTCTTCCCTGCCGTCACGTATAACCGTGGCGGTCTTAGGTGCAAGGTCCATAAGCTTCTCGATTGCCTCGCTTGTTTTTGCTCTGGCACGGGATTCCAGCATTTTGCCAAGCAAAACAAGGGTTATTATCATAGCAGAGCTTTCAAAATAATAGGTATCGCCGCCGATTATAACCATATAAACGCTATATGCAAAGGAGGCTGTTGTTCCCAATGCAACAAGAAGGTCCATGCTTGGGCTTTTGTTTTTAAGAGAATGAACAGCGCCTCGGTAAAAGCGGAAGCCTGCCACAAACTGAACAGGAAGGGCAAAGCATAATTGCAAAATACCGTTATGCATAAAAGCCGAATGATGACCGAGCATCATCTGACCCATCATAACAAAGAAAGGGAGAGAAAAAACAAGAGAGAAAACAAACATTATAACCGAATGCTTAAATGCTCTTTTTCTTGCGACTCTTACATCCTCCAAAACAGAATAGCCTGCTTTTTTAATAGTCTTGTGGAGCTTTTTTATATCGGTTTTGGAATCATCAAAGGAAACCTCTGCCCTGCCGTTGGCATAAGAAACCGAGCAGGCAAGGACACCCTCCTCTGAATTAAGAGCATTTTCAACTGCGGCGGAGCAACGTACACATGACATTCCTCCGACCTTTATGGTAACATCCTTTTTCATTTTACGTTAGAAGGAAAGCCTGCCTTGGTAACAGCGTTTGCAATATCGGCAGGAGAAATTTTAGAAGGAAGATAAGCAACAGAAGCCGAAGCGTTTTCCAAGGAAACCTCGAATTTCTTAACGCCCTTTAATGCCTTGAGGGTTGCCTCAACCTTGCCCTTGCAATGGTTGCAATGCATTCCTTCAACAGAAATAACAGTATTTTCAGATTTTTCAAAAAGCATGATTATACCTCCGAATGTTTTTTATACTTATATAATATTAACGTAAAAGAGCCGAAAAATCAAGTATTCGGCTCTTATTTTACGCATTTTTATAAGGTAGAATGATGAGGGTTTAAATTATTTATTTTCCTTTTCGTCCTCATGGGAATGGCATCCGCAGCCGCATCCGCAACCGCAGGAGGTTTTTCCCGATTTTTTATCTCTTACAAGCTTGAATATTATCAAGCCCATAATCAACACAAGAACCAAGGAAGCGATTATTGTTGAAGCATTTTCGATTATCCAATCCATAATAAACACTCCTTTAATTAAAGATTATTCGCGCCGTGACCATTATCGCCCTGATTACCGCAGCCACATCCCTTTTTTGCACATTCCTCGGCATAGGGGCAACCGATACATTTAACGCCGCGCTTTTTTGCCTTGACGATATAGGTGATAACTGCGCCCAAAACCGCCAAAAGAATTATTGCCGCAATTACATCAACAGGGGACATATAATCACTCCTTTAATTATTATTTAGAAGCCTTTTTGTTGGAATATTCCTTCTTCATTTTTGCATTGGAGCGCATACCGAGGAAAGCAACCAAGGTGATTATTGCAATAACTGCAACAAGACCTGCCCCAAAGCCGTTACCAACACCGTTGCCCGAAACGATTGTACCGATTTGGTATACAAGGAAGGAAAGAACATAAGCGATTGCAAACTGAAGTCCGATACCTGCAAAAAGCCATTTCTTGCTCTTGATTTCAGAGTTCATTGCACCGATTGCCGCAAAGCAGGGAGGAGTGAACAAATTGAAAATCAAATATGCAAGTCCTGCCGCCGCGGTTATACCGAGAACCGCTTCGCCGTTACCCATTTGGAGAAGCTCGAAATCCTCGTTTACAGCCAACGCGGTGAACACCGCGCCCAATGTACCAACAACCTCCTCCTTGGCAATAAAGCCTGTTACAGCCGCCGCAGCCAACTGCCACATACCAAAGCCGAGAGGAATGAGAATGAATGCAAAGGGTGTTGCAATATCGTGAAGAATGGAATCAACAGGGTCTGCCTGCTGAAGATTCCAGGAATAATTAAGCATGATTGTAACAATCGCGTTACAAAGAAGGATGATTGTGCCTGCCTTAACTATG
>JAZSFY010000219.1:0-1994 GCA_045532415.1 Eubacteriales bacterium
GCAGGTTAGAAAAATGTGTGATATAATACAGAAAAGCAATTTTGAAAGGATGCAAATTATGGATATTAAGGCAAAAATCAACGAATTGGTTGACAAAATTAAGAGCGACGAAAATCTTATGGAAAACTTCAAGAATGACCCTATTAAAACTGTTGAGGGCATTATTGGAATGGACCTTCCCGATGATCAGATTCAAAGCATTGTTGACGGTATCAAGGCAAAGATTTCCTTGGATTCCATCGGCGGTATGCTCGGCGGTCTTTTTGGAAAGAAATAATTGAGATTATATTGAAAAGCTGTTACCCGACCGTAATCGGGCAACAGCTTTTTTCATAGCTTTGTTTCATTAAGAGCATTAAGGAAGCGGTCGGCTTCCCTTTTGGTATTATATCTTCCCAAGGACAGGCGCACGCCTCCTATTGAATAGGTTCCCAAGGTTTGGTGGGCATTAGGGGCGCAATGATAGCCTCCACGAACCGCAATGCTTCGGGATGCAAGCTCGAAGGAAAGAGATTCGCAATCTATATCCTTTTTGTTAAAAAGCAGTACGGGAACATAGTTTTCTTCTGCCCCTAAGGCAGGCTCGCCATAGAGAGTTATGTCAACCATATTTCTCATTTCGGAGATTAAATAGGAAAACAGCTCTCTTTCCCTTTGGGTGAAGCGCAGTTCATCCAAGGCAGCAGAAAGACCTGCGATACCGCATACATTTAAGGTTCCTGCCTCAAGGCGTTCGGGATAAAGCTCAGGCATTTCAAGGGATTTGGAATTTGTTCCTGTTCCCCCATAAACAAACGGGTCTATTATAATATCGCTGTAAGGGTTGATTATTAAGGCTCCGATACCCATTGGACCGCAAAGCCCTTTGTGACCGGGTATGCAGATTATGTCAACTCCAAGCTCTACGATATCTATGGGAATATGACCTGCTGTTTGAGATGCATCCAGAATGAATATCGCCTCGGGATCGGTTATCGACCTGAGAAGGGATATTGGAAGAATGCGCCCGCAGACATTGGAGGCATGAGTCAGCACAACGGTTGTGGCAGAATGGGACACAGCCGAATAGTTTTCCAATGTGACGGCATCGCTTTTTATATCAACCGCAAATTGACGGAGAACGATTTCGCCTGCTCGGCGGAGAGCATTGAGAGGACGCATTACCGCATTATGCTCTAATGAGGAAACTAACGCAACACCTCCGGAACGGTAGCTGCCTTTTATTGCCATATTCAAGGCTTCGGTTGCGCCGGAAGTGAAAATTACACATTCGGGACGGGTATTGAAAAGTGAAGCAAGCTTTTTACGACAGTTATAGACTGTTTCGGCAGCCTTCAGCCCAAGGGCATGACCGCTTCTTCCGGGGTTGCCGCATTCCTTTAACGCCTTTTGCATGGCAACTGCAACAGAGCGAGGCTTTGGCATGGATGTGGCGGCATTGTCGAAATATATCATTTTTCCTCGGTGCTCCCTATTATGGGGATTCCCGATTTTATCAAAATATCCTGAGCCTTTTCGGTCAGCGCAGAATCGAATATCAAGCCGTAACCGCAGCCGCGTACACTTCGTACCGCCTTTGAACGGGTTATATTCGCGTAGATTCCATTCGATTTTAAAAGCTCCTGTGCTTTAAGGGCATAGGTTATTGACGAAAGGACGATCACTTTTTTCATAATTTTCCACTCCCTGTTAGTAGAATATGAAAAGGATTTCCCTTTTGTGACATATAAAAAATCCTCCGTAAAATTAACTTACGGAGGATTTTGTAATTATTGGGGCTTTTTAATATCGTCCTTGATATTATCGTAAATATACTGAGCGAGAGTTTTATAGGATTCGTCATAAGGATGCAAGCCGTCCTTGAATACAGCAGAATTTTCCTTAGACCAATCGAAAAGGTCGATTGTAGGAAGATTGTATTCGCCAACAATCTGCTCCAAGAGAGGACGAACATATTTTACGATTGTTTCTGTCCAGGGCTCTGCTCTCCAATG
>JAZSFY010000121.1:0-5121 GCA_045532415.1 Eubacteriales bacterium
TTTTCTTTTCAAGCTCTTCGATTCGGTTGTTATTATCTTCCTCTGCAGCCTTCTTCTTTCTTTCGGAAACTGCATCAAGCATTTCCTCGGTAACGCCTTCAACAAAGCAAAGCTCAAATTGTTCTGCATCCATAATTTCATGCTTAACAAGATAATCTGCGATAAACACAAGCTTGTCCTTGTTTTGTTCAAGAAGCTTAATAGCGCGTTCATATTGATCAACAACAAATTTGTAAATCTCTGCATCAATCTGTTCGGCAATCTTTTCGGAATAGTTTTTTGTTGTTCCGAAATCCTTGCCGAGGAACACCTCGGAATTTTGAGCAGAATATACGATAGGACCAAGAATATCACTCATGCCGAGCTTTGTTACCATTGCTCTTGCAATATCGGTTGCGCGCTCCATATCATTAGAAGCACCGCCCGAAATATCATCGCACATAATCTTTTCGGCAGCTCTGCCACCCAAAAGCATACAGATATTATCAAGAAGGCTGTTTTTATATACACTTGTTCTATCTCTTTCGGGGAAAGACAAGGTATATCCCAAGGCTCTGCCGCTGGGAATAATAGAAATCTGATGAACAGGGTCCTGAGAAGCAAGAACACGGTTAATTATTGCGTGACCTGCCTCGTGATAAGCAGTTTTGCGCTTTTCTTCAGGAGGAATTATCATAGATTTCTTTTGAGGACCAACAACGATTTTGATAGTAGCCTCCTCAATATCGTCAGAGTTAATAACCGCCTTTTTCTTACGAGCAGCCAACAATGCGGATTCGTTGAGAAGGTTTGCAAGGTCAGCACCGGAAAATCCTGCAGTGGATTTAGCAATAGTAGAAAGGTCAACATCGCTGCCAAGAGGCTTTCCTCTGGAATGAACCTTCAAAATCGCTTCTCTGCCCTTGATATCGGGAAGATTAACAGTAACCTGTCTGTCGAAACGTCCGGGACGAAGCAAAGCAGGGTCAAGTATATCGGGACGGTTTGTTGCCGCAATAACAATAACACCGTCATTAACACCAAAGCCGTCCATTTCAACCAATAATTGGTTCAAGGTCTGCTCGCGTTCGTCATGGCCGCCGCCAAGACCGGCACCTCTGTGTCTACCTACAGCATCAATTTCGTCGATAAAAATAATACAAGGAGCAGTTTTCTTTGCTGTTTCAAAAAGATCTCTTACACGTGATGCGCCGACACCAACATACATTTCAACGAAATCGGAACCCGAAATAGAATAGAAGGGTACACCGCTTTCACCTGCAACAGCTTTAGCCAAAAGTGTTTTACCTGTGCCGGGAGGGCCTACAAGCAATACACCTCTGGGAATTTTTGCGCCCAAATCAGAGAATTTTCCGGGATTGCTGAGAAATTCAACAACCTCTTGCAATTCTTCCTTTTCTTCATCTGCGCCTGCAACATCGGTAAATTTAACCTTGTTCTTTTCATCGCTGCCAAGCTTAGTTCTGGCCTTGCTGAAGGAATTCATCTTTCCGCCAAAGCCGCCGATGCCGCCTCCGCCACCGCTTCCTCCTTTAGAGGTACGGGAAATAAAGAGCCAGAAAACTACAACAAAAGCAATAATTACAATCAAATAAGGAAGGAATTGAACCCACCAAGGAACAATATCCTTTGACTCATAATCATATTCAAGAAGAATCCCGTTTTTGGTTTGCTCAAAAATCAGATCGCCAAGATCCTCGCGGAATTGCTCTATATCTGCCAACGGGTGAATAAACTCAAAGGAATTTAAATCCAGCTTTTCGCTTTTTGCTTCTTCCTTGGAAAGATAAAGAATACCGGAATTATCAACATAATACCGTTTAATCTCCTCTTTCTGGAACATTTGCACAACCTTGCTGTATTCAATTTCCTCCTGCTTTATGGTTGCACCGTAAACATAGTTAGCGATCAAAACGATAACTATAAAAAAGCAAACATAAAACAGAATAATTTTACCGCCGCTTTTATTTTTCATAGGCGTTTATCCACCTTTCTTTATCAATATCTTTCATTACTGTGGTTATATAAATACAATCAGATTCCTTTTTTGTAAATACTCTGTCCGCTATACCTATAAAAGGTATATATATTATACCCTCGTCGTCAAATAAAATAGGTATTATATCTCTGTATTCTTTGGGAACCTTTTTATCAATAAGAAGCTTTTTAACACTTCTGTTAATGCCGCGTATACAGATTTTATCACCTACACAGCGAGAACGAGCCTTAATCTCGCCTATGATATTATCATAAGAAAGTTTAGCCGTTGTGTATATTTTGTTAAAATTTTCGCAAGAATCAAATCCCTGACGAGAGATTCTTATTTCTATCTTGTCGGAGAAAATATTATTCACGCCGTCACGAATACTTACGTTTTCATAAGAAATAGAATTGCTGTTGTCAATGTTATAAAAATCAATTTTACCGTCTTTTATAACAGCCTCGTGAACATCATTGATTTTCAAAACGGTTCTTGTAGTATTATTAAGATTTTCCTCAATAAAACTGATCATCTTATTGCTAAGGCTTTCACCCGAGAAATCCTTATACCGTTTCATAATAACACGATGCTTGATCGAATTTGGTAAAATTCTAAGATCATCATCTATATTATTTTTAACAACGGCATCAAAATATTCCTTGTCCTCTCGGCAAGAATCAATAAATCTTGAAAATGATTCAACAACAGAGGGATTCAGCTTTTTCATTTCCGGCATGATGTTAAGCCTAATTTGATTACGCGAATACTCGGTTGATAAATTTGTACTGTCGATTACATATTCCTGACCTATTTCAGTAAGGTAGTTCTCAATTTCTTCGCGAGAAATTCTTAAAAGAGGACGTAAAATTTCTCCATTTAATACCGGCGCAATAGAAGAAGCACCATTTAAACCTGTTCCTCTAATGAGATTGAATAATAGCGTTTCTGCATTGTCGTTCATATTATGAGCAGTCAAGCAATAATCAACACTTTTATTATCCATAAGGCGTCGAAAATATGAATATCTGCAATCCCTTGCCGCTTCCTCCAAAGAAAGCTTATTAAGCTTTGCGTATTTTGGTACATCATCCCTGCCTAAGAACAATGTTACATTTAAAGCATCACACAGCGATTTGCAAAAATCCTCATCTCGGTTGCTTTCGGCTCCGCGGATCATGTGATTAAAATGACAAGCGGAAACAGAGAACCCAAATTCTTCCGAAACCTCAATTAAACCTCTAAGAAGCGAAACAGAATCTGCGCCGCCCGAAAGGCAGACACACAATTTTTTTCCTTTTAGTTCTAAATCCAATGAGCGAAAGTACAAGGAAATTTTTTGAATAAAATCAGCCTTCGCCCATTTCATGTGCAACGTCATCCTCAATGCTCATAAATTTATAATACTTACCTACCCAAGCAAGCTTTACAACACCTGTGCTACCATGACGGTTTTTTGCAACATTACATTCTGCAACAATATAGTCGGAATTAGTGTTTGCATCAGGGGCATCGGTTTCTTTTCTTTCGTAATAGTCGCTTCTGTAAATAAAGAGAACCATATCTGCATCCTGCTCGATCGCACCTGAATCACGAAGGTCGGAAAGCATAGGCTGACGTTCCTTGCGGTTTTCCGATGCTCTCGCCAACTGAGAGCAAAGTATAATAGGAATTTCAAATTCCTTAGCCATCAGCTTTATTGAACGTGTGATACTGGCAACGTCAAGAACGCGGTTGTCAGTAGGCACATCGGGGTTCATAAGCTGAAGATAGTCGATAACAACCAAGCCTAGATTATCCAATCTTCTAAGCTTTGACTTCATGGCTGTAGGAGTAATATTTGTATTAGGGTCAATATAAATATTTGTAGCCGAAAGCACGCTTGCCGCTTCTGCCAAATGACGCCAATCGTCGTCATCAAGCTTGCCTGTACGCATATTCGCGCTGTCAATTAAGGCTTCACTACTGAGCATTCTGGAAACCAACTGCTCAGATGACATTTCCAGAGAGAAAACCGCAATATTCTTGTCGGTTGACTTTGCAACATTGGTGGCAACGTTCATACAAAAGCTGGTTTTACCCATACCGGGACGTCCGCCGACAACAATCAAGTCGCCCTTGCCCATACCAATCAAAACTCTGTCAAGAGAATCGAACTTTGTGGGAGTACCTGCCAAAGCATCAGGGTTCTCTTTTAAAGTATTCAAGGTCTTATAATGCTCTACAATAACATCACGGATTTTATCAAAGCCGTCGGTATATTTATCCTGAGAAATAGCATAAATCTTTTGCTCGGCATAGTTTACAACCTCGGACACTTCCCCTTTTTCGCTATAAGCGCGGTCGGAAATATCTCTTGAAGCATCGATCAACGAGCGAAGAATCGCTTTGTCGCTGACAATTTTTGAATATTCTTGAATATTAGATGCTTCGGAAGCCAAATCAACCAAAAGCTTTATATACTTTGCCGCATCGCCCTCGGTATAGGTTCCGAGATTTGTAAGCGTGTCAATAAGGGTTACCGGATCGATAACCCTGTTATTGTTGAACATATCACGCATAGCACCGAAAATTTGCTTGTGCTGTTCAAGATAAAAGTCATCCTCTTTAAGAGTAGCAACCTCAACAAATTTTTCGGAATCAATGATGACAGTACCTAATATAGCCTGCTCAGCCTCAAGGGAAAACGGCATTTTTCTAATGCTGTCTAGTTCCGCCATAATAACCTCGATTATGCTTCAACGTTAAGCTTTAAATCTGCAACAATACCTTGGAAAAGCTTGATTTTTACAATATAAGTACCTGCTGTCTTAATGGTATCAGCAACGGTAATAAGGCGCTTGTCGATTTTCAAGCCCAAATCCTTTTCAATCTTTTCGCTGATATCCTTAGAAGTAACAGCGCCGTAAAGTCTGCCGTCAGCACCGCCTGTGGTCTTGAAAACAATAACCTTATCAGCAAGAAATTCCTTGGTTTCCAAAGCCTTCTTCTTTTCTTCAGCCAAATGGAATGCCTGGCTTTCCTTCTTCATTTCGATTTCCTTAATTGCTCCTGCATCAGCAGGCTTTGCCAATTTACGAGGGAAAAGGAAATTACGTGCATATCCGTCAGATGTATTGATAAGCTCGCCTTTTTTGCCCTGA
>JAZSFY010000227.1:0-4207 GCA_045532415.1 Eubacteriales bacterium
CAACGGCTCGAGAGCAAGGCAGGTTTTGGTTGGAACACCGTGAAATTCGGTCATTCCTGCATCGGTTATTACAGCCGAAAGGATTCCCTTTTCCTCTGCCTTTTGGGCAAGAGCAACCAATTCCTCCTCGGAATCTACATAAACGCATATTTTTGCACAGCCGTGAGAAAACCAACGGGACAATGCTGTTTCGGGCTTAGACGAAGGAGCAAGTGCCATTCCGTATTCGGTCATAACAAGGTCATTTAATCTGCCCTCGCGGTTGAGAGCCATAAGAATAACCTCCACACAGGCATGGCCCGATTGCGCCGCTATCTTCCCTTTTCTCATTTTCAAATCACGGCGCATTACTATCATTAATTTGGATTTATACATAATCTTTCACCTTATTATAAATGGAAAATTCTTTTAATTCTCCTTTTTATTTTTTTCGCCAAGCTCTCGGAGGAATATTTCTTCAATACCGTATCAATGGGCATCTGCTCCATATCCTTCATAAAAGAATCTCTTTTTTCGGGACGTGGAACCGATTTTGTCATAGCGGAATTATTGTCTGACGCTTTCATAATATCAACCGAATGAGAAACCGCCTTTGATTCCACAGCCTGCCACAAGGACAAGCCCTTTTGAGAATTTGCGGTAATCAAGGAAATGCCCTTATCATCATTTTTATCGGGATAAAGATTCCAATAACCCCAAAAATCGCCCAGCGTGATATCGCTTGGTCTTTCAATACCCTTAAAGGCACATTCATAGCAGGAAGGTCTTAGGTTCTTATTATCAAGAAACGCCTTGAACAAGAGATCTTCACGATGATGTTTAATATACTTTTTATTATTTTCAAATCCAATTACAATAGAGAAATTTTTCCAGCCCTTTATTTTATTTCTAAAAGAAACACTCTTAACAGAGGAAGAAAAACGGTTGGACCAATAGGCAAGATATTTTTCCCAAAGCTTGGGAGAAGGAACACCGTGGCAGACAATATCCTGAGTATAAAGATTGTCATAATCCTTAGAAAGATAATTATAAAGTCCGCTTATTTGGCAAGGAGTACCTGTAAATAACACAAGGCGGCCTTCTTCAAGAAATTGTTTCGCCTGCTTATAGGTATCTCCTATTCTGCTTTGAACATATTTGGAGCATCTTAGCAAGGGTATTTGGGAAATATCCTCTATGCCTAAATGGTAAACCTGAAAGCTTTCGTCAAATGCCGCGCCGAAAACAACGCCATTTTGAGAAATAATATGTTCGGCAAGCAAGGAAAAGACACCGCCTGACGAGCTTTCTTTGCGTGTTTCCTCATCCCTTGAATATGCAGCATAGGCTTTTGGAGAAGCAGACCTGCTTTTCAACAGAGGATTTAATATGGGGCATACATTTTTACATATACCGCAATTTATGCATAAATCCATATTCACCGAAGGATAAGGAAAGCCCTCGGAATCTGCCTTCATTACTATTGCACCCTTAGGACAAGCCGAAGCGCAGCCGCTGCATCCGCAGCATTGAGCTTTATCTTTAATTTCAATCATTTTTTACCCAAAACCTTATTAATCAAATCCATGAATAATTTTCTGTCCCTTAGGTTGATACCAACCGTCCACATAGACAAAAGGTACACAACCATATATGACAGCAAAACCAACACAAGAACAAAAAATCCGCTTATCTCAATAAAACGATTTAAAACAACACCGTATATTATTGGTATTATAAGACCGAGGGAAAGGCGAGCTATGCTTTTCCAAAAATGCAAAATATTTATATTACACGCTTTATGGTAATAAATATTCATAATAAACCCGTTAGCTATAACCAAGGACAGCGCAGTTCCCATGGCTGCACCTATTGCTCCGTATCGCGGCGCCAAATACACCGTCACAGCAAGGTTAAAGAATACCATGCCTGTATATGCAATACTACGGAACTGATGCTTATTCAAGGCTCTTTGTATCTCGATGCCTATATTTTGTATCAAGGGGATGGTAACAGGAATCATCAGCAAAATGGCTACATAATATGACTCGTCATAGCCCTCCCCTGCCCAATGAAGAATAAAGCTTTTTCCGAACAATACAAAGCCCGAAACTATCATTGCCAGCAAGGCAAACTGTATTTTACCGATATTTACAAACAGCTCATTAAGCTTACCGATTTTTTCTGAGCTTTCAAGGTCTTTATTATTTATAACACGGTGAATATAGGGAGTAAACACACCTGAAATGGCGCTTGAAAACATTTGGTAATAGCTTTGCAGCGTAGCACCCACAGAATAGATTGCCACACAAACGGTGCCCTTAAATCTACCTAACAAAACCTTATCTACATTCCAGTTGACTTGGTCGACGATTACGTTTAGCGCAATAAACAATGTGTAGGAAAATAAGTCCTTGAATATACCTTTTTCAAAGCCGCAAAATACAAATCGGCATTTTAAAACACGGAAAACGTAAAACAAATAGGCAACATCAACAATTAAAGAAACAATCAATGTTACCGTAACAACAGCAACAGAGCCGTAGCCCAGCATTAAGAGAGGTATTGTCAGCAAAGGATTGAATACTGTTTTCGCCATTCCCAAAAGCTTTAGGAATATAAATCTTTCATGAGCGCTTATTATACTGGAGAAAACACTCATTGGAAAGGAAATCGTCAGATTTACCGTCAGCAATGACATTAAAACTCTTGCAAGCTCTAATTCTACGGCGGTTAATCCGTTTTCAAAAACCATATCCAAATTGAAAACAAGAAATGTACCGCACCCAAAAGCAACTGCGCCTATTATAAGAAAGATAATGAGAAACAATCCATTTAGTTTATCGATGGATTTTGTATCATTAACAGCCTTATAGCGCGAATAGTAACGTATATATCCGCTTCCGAATCCCAAATTAAGGATAGTAAGCATTGATATAGTGGAGGCGACTGTGTTATAAAGACCGTATTCACTTTGACCTAAAAGCTTAATCATCAAAGGAATATAAATCAATCCGATGATTATATTCAAAAATATCTGACCGAAAGACAATATCGAGCCAAAGCCTATTTGACTTTTTGTTTTCACAGTATACCTCCTTTCAAGAAATTTGATTATTTAAGGCTGTCCAAAAGAAAGCCTTGTCCTATTTTTCTTAATTCGTCCAATTTTATATTAACATTTTCCCATTGTATCTCTTTTTGGCAAAGAGCCTTCACAGAATCGGCATCTGCATTTTCCACTATTCTGTTTTCCAAGCCTACAGCCGAAAGTATTGTATAAATACGGTTGTTCATAGACTTCCCTTCTACGGGAACCACAACAAACGGCGTGTTCATAATCAGGGAAAGCATGACGCCGTGGAAAGAGTTTGTAACCACCATATCCGAATGTGCAATCGAATAGAGCCATTCATATTCGTCAAGGACTTTTTTTGAATCGTTATCTTGGACATTATAAAAGGATTTAACGATTTGAGAAGCCTTATATGCTGTGTTTTGGTTTTTATGAAGAATATAGGAGAACACCTTGGGGGTATTATATTCTCTGGTTCCCAATAGTTCGAGATAATCCTGCTTTTTCAAAAGCAAGGTAGGGTCGCATACGACGCAGGCTTCCTTTCCCAATTGGGCAGTTATGTCAATTCCGGTTTTCTCACGAACGCTTACAGAATGAAATTTTGAAACCTCACCGGAAGTTACGCCAATATATTCATCCGAAACCTTATCGGTTCCAAAGCTGACGGCATAGGCGATTCGCTTGGTATTATCGTCGGCAAAGCCTAAAAAATAGCTTAAAGCAGGGCCGCCCTCACCTTTTAAAGTAAAGCCCATATTCCAAATTTGGTCGCTGCCGCAGATTATAGTATGGTAATCATGAGCGCATTTCTTCAATTGACGAAAGCTTCCGTATTTCTTGGGAGAAAGCTTTAATTCGTTTTTTCTAAAAGGCTTGATAGCCTTTTCCTTGGCAAGCTCGGAAAAATCACGGGAAAGCAACGAATACACCGTCATTCGGCGGTGTATACGTCTTGGTACATAATTAATTATTTCAGATTCATAGCCCTGCTGTTTCAAATAGGTTTGCAAGCTGTATGCCTGCATAACGGCTCCATAATTTGCCGCCCAATGAAATGTTATAGTTGCTATTTTGGACATATTCTATTCTCCGCACATATACAGCTTAAGATATTTTTGGTATAGAACATCTTTATCAAAAAGCTTTGCA
>JAZSFY010000117.1:0-2861 GCA_045532415.1 Eubacteriales bacterium
ACGACATGGCTACGATCCGACTTTACTAAAGGAGGGGCTATTTAAAAGAGCAAGGATGTATAATGATTTAGCAATGGATGCTCCGCAGCCTCTTCCAAAAATATTTACGCTTATCTATATGTGTAAATATACTCAAAAACAAGCGGCACAGGAGCTTGGCATATCGCAAAGCTATGTATCAAGGCTGCATAGAAAGCTATTACTATATTTCGTAGATAAAATTAATGAAATGGAGAAATAAAAGAATGAGCCAAATGAAATACATAAACAGCAATTACAGAGTTATCATCGGTCACGACGCGGTTCACCATGGTATTAAGGATGCGTACTCATGGATTGAAATTCATTTTTTGGAAACAGAGCTCGACTGCCGAAACGAAAGCCTTGTGTTGGCATTTGGCGAAACCTTGAAAGCTGCTATTAAAAGAAGTGGAAAAAACACAGTGGAGTGGTATAATCGAGAAACCTGTATGAAGGATAAGTGTTTGAAAATGTATCTGACAGCGGGTGTTAGTGTTGGAGAAACGGAGGATATGCTTCTTGATGCTTGCGAAATTGCTCGAAAAAGGAAGTTCGATAAATCCAAGCAAGGAGAAATATATGAGCTTATTTTCAGACACGGAGACGAGATAAGAGAATGTGCATACGACATAGAAGAAGCTATTCTTGATAAAAAGGATTACAGCTGTGTGCATCAAATCATTGTGTTACCTGTACGTAAAAGAAAGGATAACGGAAGATAATGAAAATAGCTGAATTTTATGGGGAAAGAATTCGTTCAAAGCGTCACGGAGAGGGCGTTTTAACGAAGGTTTCGGGCGAGGATGTTTACGTTAAATACGACAATGGTGAAACCTGGTTTTACGAGAAAAATGCTTTTAAAAGCGGCACTTTAGAATTCTTAAAGCCCAAGCTTCTCGAGCCCTTCAATAAGGCGTATGATGAATATATCATCACGGAGGAAAGCAGAATGGAAGATTTTGTGAAATGGTATTTCCGTGATTAGTAATACTAAAGGTCGCAAAAGTCTTGTTTTTGAGACATTTGCGACCTTTTTCCTGCTGACAAATTGAAAGCTTTGTGCTACAATATACTTGTTAAAGTAACAAATGAGAAAGAGGCGGTTTTATGGCAACTAAAATGTGCTTTTTTACAGGAAAGGACAAGGCGTTTGAGGGAAGAATATTTTACATATCTTTCCGTATTCGATTTAAGTAAAGATAATTATGCTATCCAAGAACATGCATAAAATTACACCACATGGCTATACCGAAACTAATAAATAGACAAAAGCACCAAGAAAACTGAAAGAATGGAGATAAATATGGAAGAAAAAATTTACGACATCATCGAAAATGAGGACGGCACACTAACCGTTGAGATAAAGGATGGAGTAACGAGTATAGAGGAATACCCCTTTATGCCAAAGCATTTTGAATATAATGATAAGGTTACTGTCCTCGTGATACCAAGCTCACTTGAATCCGTTTATTTTGAATATTGCAAATATTTCCCAAACCTGAAGCGAATCTCCTCAAAGGATGAGCACCACCCCCATTGGGAAGATTTTATTTTTGAATACGGCACCTTTAAGTCCAAGGGACATCCAAAGGAGGAGTTTCCGTGTCTTTCAAAAAACGAGGACGGAACATATACCCTTGATATCCCCGAGGGAGTACAAGATATGTTGGATGTTGGAAATTGGTCTGTTTACGATAAGATTAGCGTAATCAATTTTCCCGCCTCAATTAAGGAAATTGACGGTTACCTGAGTTTTCATTTTGGAAGCTTGAAGGAAATTCACATTCATCCCGACAGCCAATATTTCACTATGGAGGATGGCGTCATCTTTTCCAAGGATAAAAAGAAGATTATTAAATATCCGAGGAATAAAGAGGGCGAGTCATACTATATTGATGACTGTGTGGAGGAGATTTGTGCAGGTTGTTTTGACAGGCTTGACCATCTTAAAAGCATCTATATTGGAAGGGGTGTAAAAAAGATAGGTCACCGCGCGCTTGATAGTGACATATATTTTTGCATTAAAAAGGTGTATATTCCAAAAACGGTTACGGAGTTTGAGAAGGAAATATTTGACGAAGGTGCCGA
This sequence comes from Eubacteriales bacterium, assembly GCA_045532415.1. Lineage (GTDB taxonomy): Bacteria > Bacillota > Clostridia > Oscillospirales > CAG-382 > Coliplasma. Next base: position 2,110 of record JAZSFY010000117.1, read on the forward strand.
TGACGGTGGAAGATACTATCCAATTGATGTCGTTGGCGGAGTGCGTGGCTCAGCGATAGAAGCCTACTGCAACGAAAGAAATATTACCTTCGTTGAGTTTGACGAGGACAAGGTAGATGAGTTTTATGCTATGAGTATAGAGGACCTTCGTGACCTTGCGAAAAAGCAAATAGAAAACGAAACGGAATTTACTATAGACGAGGCCGAAAACGGCTACTGCGCAAAATTTGCAGACGGCACTCTTGAATTTTTCGCGGTTGAGGGAGCTACATTAACCGATGTTTCGATAAAACCAACCAGATTAAAAATCAACAAAGAACGCCGTAATAAGGTTCAAAAATTGATTGTCGGAGATGGCATTACCGAAATTGCGGATTTTGCATTTGACGATTACCCAAATCTTGAAAGCGTCTGTATAGGCAAGGATGTGTCTAAAATAAGCCACTTGGCATTTAGCGAAACAGACGAGTACTACAGCGCTGGCTGCCCCAAAATATCAATTATAAATATCAACTCGAAAAACAAGTGGTACAAATCAATAGACAATGTTCTTTATACACACGATATGCAGACCTTGGTTAAATACGCCCCCGCAAAGCCCGATTTGTATCACGAGATAAATAGAGAGGTGCGCCATATAGGTGATTACGCATTTGAAGAAACAAATTTCTTAACCTGCTTGAAGGTCGGCTCAAATTGCGTTTCCGTTGGAAGCCTTGCTTTTCTTAATGCGCCCTCGTTGCGCCACGTCT
>JAZSFY010000133.1:0-10082 GCA_045532415.1 Eubacteriales bacterium
AAGGGAAATGAAATATTCGCAGAATAGGGGGTTTAAGGGAAGAATGGGGCCTGTTACATGAGTACAGATAAGGTTGTTTTTCCTCATGCCCTCAAGCTTGGATTCCTTGTTGATGCCGTCGCCGCGCAGGGTTTTGGCAAAATAATTTTGGGAGTTGTCGCCGTAAATAAAGCTGAATTGGGATTTAAATTTATATAATGAAAAGGTTAAAAACATATTTTTTATGAAGGGAGGAAACTGCTATGAAATTTATATAGACAATTAGGTGAATTTTAGATATAATTAAAGATATAAAAACATCATCTACAATAAGGAGGTATATTTATGAAAAAAGCTTTATCCCTTTTGCTGGGCTTGATTTTGACGTTGTCATTATTAGCATCTTGCAATAATGACGAAACTCCCACGTCAAGCGAAGCTTCGGTTGTTTCCGAAACTTCCGAAACCTCCCAAGAAATAAAGCTTCCACCTGAAAATACACTTTATTTTACCGGATACTATTGTTTGCTTTCGGAATTTCACACACGTAAGATATTTGGAAATGACCAAATATTAGAAGTAGATTCTTGTATGAAGGATGCCTTATATACCGAAAATGAAAACGGATTGGGAAGATATCTGGAAAACAATAATGTAGATGACACTTATTTTATGGTTGGAGTGAATTCCCATGCTGTAGATCCGAAAAGCGAGGAGGATATTGACGAAGAGGAAATTAAAAAATTCTTAAGAGACACCTTGTCAGAATATGGTTTTTTGGAGCTGGAAGAACATCCTATGAAATTCGACCGTGAATATTATGATAGATGGGGCATGAAATTGTCGGAGGAAGAAAGACTCGCCCTTGATATTGAATATTTGAAAAAGAAATTACCGGAAATTGATTTTGATAAAATATCGATAAGTTCAAAATTGCGTGAGTTAAATATAACCATATACCGTATGGTCGGTTACATCAGCGGAAAGGATTTGAAAGCTCTTGCAGAAAATTACAAAGGTGACAGAGAAATATATTTCACCTGGTTTCCTGCCCCCGACGACCAAGAGCGTTGGCTGACTATTAGCCCTGAATATAAAGAATAAAAAGTTCACTTTCTGCACACTAAAAAAGGTTCGGATTTTTCCGAACCTTTTGTTTATGACTGAATTATCACGGGAAAACAACCTTGGGGTCGTTAAATTCCTTTAGGTGGTTTTGGTAGGCGTCCATGGCGGCGTCCTTGAATGCCGCGGTGGCGGTCGCTCCCGCAAGGGAAATGAAATATTCGCAGAATAGGGGGTTTAAGGGAAGAATGGGGCCTGTTACATGAGTACAGATAAGGTTGTTTTTCCTCATGCCTTCAAGCTTGGATTCCTTGTTGATGCCGTCGCCACGCAGGGTTTTGGCAAAATAATTTTGGGAGTTGTCGCCGTAAATAAGGCTGAATTGGGATTTAAAGCCCACAATGCTCATGCCGTTAAATTCACCGAGAAATTTACCGTTATATCTCTTGAAAAGGTCGGTTTTTACGGTAAAATCGAAAATCCCCAAGGCTTCTGTTTTAATTCCCTCGGTAACATAATCAATTTCCTTACAGAAAATTTCGCCTGCGTTTCCTGTTGCCAAAATAGGAACATTATTGCCGATTAATTCCTCAATACGGGCTTTATGGGGCATAAGCTTTTGGATAACACGCCGCTGTACTGCCTCGCTCATTCCGCCTATATAGATAATATCGGGGGTGTTGTTAACAAAATAGGGTTCATCGATTAGGGATGTATAGATAAATTCAGCATCGGGGAGAGTTGATTTAAGATAAACTGCATTCTGACCGTCGCCGAAAAGATTGCAGACCTCGTCAAAAAGTATTTCAATAACCATTTTATTCTCCCTTCATTCGTTCTAAAAGAGAATTTTTGATTTCCGCCGCATCGTTGGGACGGTAAAGGTCATGAAGGACAAAAACATTCTTGCAGACCTCTAAATCTATCAAATCCCCTGCTTTTGCGCTTGATTCGGTTATCCTTAATTTTTCCTGAGGAATACCTGCAACAAGAGCGCGGAGATATTGGTCCTTGCAACGGGGACCGCCGAAAACGATTTGCTTTACAGAATCTCTGTTAAGAACCGAATAATCGCTGTCGTAAAGCCAGCAGGTGTTTTCGGAATTGTTGGTGTTGTCGCTTTTATCGTCGATAATTACAACAACGCCCTTGTCCTCACATTCCGATTTCGCCGCATAGTCAAAGCAACGTGTGGTTGCGATTGGGTTTTGCCCCTTGGACATAAGAAGGGTAATTTTTCTGCCGTTGTATTCAACCTCGTCAAAGCGTGTTTTGACGATTTTAGAATCCGAAAAGCCCTTTGCGATTTGGTCATGTGTCAAGCCGATTTCGCTAAGGAGAGCGATTGCACCGCAGAAGTTATAAACATTAACGATATTATCATTAATAAGGGTGTATTCATCAAAGGAATCACCGCATCTGACGGTAAATTTGCTGCTTTCGCGGTCGATTTCGGTAACAGTATATTTAGGAGTAGGAGAAGCAAGACCGCATTCCTCACAATAAAGCCTGCCGATATGGTTATATCTTAAATAATCCCATGCCAATCTGCCGCCGCATTGAGGACAATAAACTATGTCGCGGATGTGGTTAACCTTGGTTTCATCGGGCTTTTCAGCCTCCAAGCCAAAGAAAACCTTTTTCTGTCCCTTGGTTCCAAGGGTAGATGCAATAAGGTCATCGGCATTAAGAACCAAGGTTGTTTCCTGTGGCAACGCCTTGTCGATAATATAGCTTATAAATTCGGTGTGGGCGTTTCTTTTGAGAGAATCTCTCATTATGTTGTTACAAATAAGATAATTCGGCTTTAAAAAGGGATAAATAAGGAGAGAGCTTCTTTCGTCAACCTCCAAAACCGCAATATCCTTTTTGGATTTGCCCAAAAGGTTGGAATCCTCAATCAAAGCCGAGGCAACGCCCGATTGAACGTTAGAGCCAAAGCTGTTGTTTGTAACGCTAAAGCCGTTGTCCCTTAAAATCGAGGTGAGAAGATTGCTGACCGTGGTTTTTCCGTTGGTGCCGGTAACGGCAATAACGGTTTTCGGGGGAGTCAGGTGGGCAAGAAAATCCTTGGATATGGTAACGGCAATCTTGCCGGGGAGAAAAGTGGCGTTTTTGCCTAAAAGCTTCATTGCGGTCTGGGCGGCTTTCGCCATGAACAACGCAATATAAAACAGTAATTTTTTCATATTTATAAATCCTTTTAGGTTAGTAGGATGAACATTATTATAGAATAAAAGTATACTTTTAGCAAGGTTTTTGGTAACTGTTTGTAGCGTAAAAGTAGAGTAAATGGTGAATAAAAGTAGGGAAAATGTGGAATAAATGCCTTAATTTCGGAAAGGCATTTTTAATATCACAAAAGCATAAAAGCCTTTAAAATCAAAGTGAATTTAAAAAATCAAAGGAAAATATGTCACGTGACCGGTCACATTCGTCACATGAATGTCACGCCATAGAATAAGAAATAGAAATAGAATAAGAAAAAGAAATAGATATAGAAGTAGAGGTAGATTATATAAAGGCGAAGCCTTTAATACCACCACCAAAAAACCTGATTTTTAAATTTTTTATTAGGTTATAATATTATTGGTTATTTTTGTCGGGAATATCCGCAGGAATATTCATAGGGCTTTTCTCCCATGCGTTGAAAATACGCAATTTTACGCCTCTGTCCTTTTGCTCCATTTCGGCAAGCATTTTCTTGGCGTCCTCTCTTTTGGTAAAGCCGTCAGCAGGGCAGTTTTTCGGCACAGGGATAATTTGTGATGCCCGTGTGAAATGGGTTATCTCCTTTTCGGGTGTGTAAATAAGAGGGCGGATAACCGTCATGTCGCTTCGGTCAAGATAGGTTACGGGGCGGAAGCAATCAAATCTGCCTTCGATAAAAAGGTTCATTATAATTGTTTCCACGGCGTCGTCAAAATGGTGGCCCAAGGCAAGCTTATTACAGCCGAAATCCTTTGCGGCGTTGTGCAATGCCCCTCTACGCATATTGGAGCAAAGTGAGCAGGGGCTTTTTTCCTTGCGAACCTCGAAAACAACCGAATAAATCTCGCTTTCAAGGCTTTTCAGCTCCAACCCCAGCTCTTGGCATAAAGCTCTGGAAACCTCGTCTGTTTCGTTGGGAAAGCCCATTCTGAGATTAATGGGAACGATTTCAAATTTCTTGGGATAAAACCGCGAAAGACCGTGGAGAGCGCAAAGGAGAGCAAGGCTGTCCTTGCCGCCCGAAACGCCCACGGCGATTCTGTCACCCTCGGAAATCATATTATATCTGTCAATCGCCCGACGGGTGTATGACATTAATTTTTGCAATGCTTTTCTATCTACCATAATCGCAAAGCTCCTTTAAAGGACATATTCCGCATTTCGGCGCCCGCGAAATACAAATCTCACGTCCGAAAACCACCATTCTGTGACAAAAATCACTTTGCTTTTCGGCGGGGATAAGCTTTTCCAATGCCCTTTCGGTTTTCAATGGGTCCTTTCCGTCGGCAAGACCGAGCCTGCCCGAAATTCGGATACAATGTGTGTCCGCCACAATTCCGCCTAAATTATAAATATCGCCTCTCAGAAGATTGGCAACCTTACGTCCCACGCCCCGAAGGGTTAAAAGCTCCTTCATTTCCATGGGAACCCTTCCGCCGTAAACCGAAACCAGCCTTTCGCAGCATTCCTTTAATGCCCTTGCCTTGGAATGGTAAAGGCCCACAGAATGAATTTCCTTTTCAATTTCCTCGATTTCTGCCTCTGCCATGTCCTTTGGAGTTGGGAACCGTTGGAAAAGAGTTTTTGAAACAATATTCACTCTTGCATCGGTGCATTGAGCAGAAAGAATCGCCATAATTAAAAGCCTGTATGGGTCATCACCCCAATCAAGACCGCATTTTGGCGAGGGATATAATTGTTCTAAGCCTGCATTGATTTTCAATGCCTTTTCTTTAGTCGTCAAAGATAAAGCTCACATCCCCCGACAGAAGGGACAAAGCCCCTCTGAAAATAATTTCGGCGCGCTCGTCAAAATTTTCCTTCAGCTTTTCGGCATAGGAACGCTCGGAAAGGAAAACCTCTAAGGAAAAGAGAGATTTTTCCTTGTCAACTATACCGCATTTAAGGTTATAACCGCCGTTTGCCTCGGTTATAGAGCTTACGATACGGTTACCGCTTCGGTTGAAGGCGATAAGACGCAGGGCATTTTTCAAAGCCCTTTCCTTGATAACAGAAAGCAAAGCGCCCTCATAGCTTTCGAGAATTTCACGTCCGCTTTGAGAAATTGTGTAAAGACGTGTTTCGCCAACGGCGATTTCGTCAATCTGACCTGCATCCAAAAGCTCGGAAAAGCAGAGAGCGAAATCGAAATAGCCTACAAATTCATCCTGCAAAACAATGTCGTTTACGGTTGTAAATTCAAGAGGTTCTCCAACCTTGTCAAGGAGATATAATATAAAAACCTTTATGTCAATTTTATTCTCAAGCTTCAATTTATCACCAGTTTTCTAAAAAAGTAATTTATTATACTATATTTCGACAGATAATTCAATAAGATGTTACAAAAGAAATATTTGAAAAATATTGCGTGAATAGCTGTTTTGTGATATATCATAAAAGAGTCGAACACGTAATGGTTTGAAAAGCCCTTTTCGCCCATAACATCATAATACTCACTCGGAATAGCCACGTATTCCTTCCTTCGTATTATTCGTTCTGAACAAAAAGTACAATTTCAAACGAACCTACAGCGAGGTAGTTTCGAGGAGAAATTTTGTTTTTGAGCGAAGATATACTCACGTATATCAAGAGAAAAAACGGAATTTATACCGAAAATAACCGCTGTAGGCATTGCGGGTTCGATTCTTTTATGATATACTCATTATGAATAATTGTTTGGAGATGAAAGAATGATTCTCGGATTCACAGGCGGAGTTAAAATGGATAAAAAAACAAGCTTCGCCGAGGAAGAAATAAAAAAATTGGATAATTGCTCTCTGGTGGGCATAAAGGCTTATGATTCTCCCGAGGTTTTGGCAGAGGTGGGAGCAGAGGTCAAGCGGGGCACTCTTTTGGGTGTTGCCGACGATGTTCCTGTTTATTCCTCTATTGCAGGAGTCTTTAGCGGACTTTTGGAAATCGACGGGGAGAATTTCTTTGTGGTTATGAACGAGGGGCAAATGGGCGAGGAGATTCTCTATCCTCCCGAAACCCGTTCGGTTCAAGAGCTTCACCATGACGATATTGTTGAAATCGCAAGGAATTTCGGCATAATCGATTCCCGCTCGGGCAAGCCTCTTTGGAAGCTTCTTTCCCAAAAGGAAAAATTCCGGAGAGTTGTTATCGACTGTACCGAATCCGACCCGTTGATTGCCATAAATTACCGCCTTTGCAAGGAAAAGACCAAGGCAATTGTTGGCGGTGCAAAGATTTTGGTTCAAGCTACATCTGCCCTTAAATGCATTTTTGCGGCAGAATGCTCGAGAGATGCTGTTTTTGATTATCTTTCGGATTATGCCTATGATAAAAAGCTTTTCGCTATGGCTCCCATGGAGGAAAAATATCCCTATTCCGACAGAGCCTTAATGCAGGGTATTTATTTAAAAAGCCTTGCAATAGGCGAAACCGCGTCGGACAAAAATGTTCTTATTGTAGGGGTTGAAACCGCGCTGGCTTTGTATGAATGTATGGTTACGGGAATGCCTCAGCTTGACCGTTATATCTCTTTTTCGGGTATTGACGGCAAGGAGGGCGTAAACCTTTGTGTCCCCCGCGGAATGACAACTCATGAAATAATTAAGGCTTCGGGTATCGATACCGAGGATTGCGTTATTGTTAAAAACAGCCTTTTAAACGGTGTTTTAATGGGCGGTGTTCTTTCGGACAGCACACATGGCTTTATCTGCGTAAAGCCCACCGAAACAAAAAGAGGTATTTGTATAAATTGCGGTGCCTGTGTTTCTGCCTGCCCTGTAAGGCTTTATCCCTTCGAGGCATTGAGAGGACAAAACAAAACTCTTAATGAAACCTGTATAGCCTGCGGCTGTTGTGAATATATCTGCCCAAGCGGTATTCCTCTTGTTTCTCTTATCCACGGTAAAAAAGAGGATATTAAGGGAAGCGAGGCTTTTGTTGATTCCCAATTAAAGGGACAAGCCGAGGAATCGGAATCGCAGGAGGCTGCGGCTTTGGAAATTACACAGCCTCAATTGTTTGATGACGAAGAAGAAAATACCGAAGACGCAACAGAGGTAACCGAAGAAATTCAAGAGGCTGAAGCAACCGAAGAAATCAAAGAACCCGAACAGACAGAAGAAATTCAAATTTCTTTGATTGAGGATGAAGAAGCAGAAGAAATCGAGGAGGAAAGGGAATGACAGTAATTTCGCCGTATACTCATTCAAGGCAATCAATAAACGAATCGGCGTTTAATTGGCTTGTTGCCCTTGTTCCTGTTATAATCTGGAGCGTTTTCATGTTCGGCGCAAGGGTTGTAACCCTTTGTGTTTTGGCGGTTTTGTTTTCCCTTGCTTTGGATTATCCCATAAGAAGATATATTTTCAAGCTTGATAAGGGCGTAAGAATCGATGTTATAACCCCTGTTTATTCGGTTCTCGCCGTTTTGATGATGCCTGTAACAGCGCCTCTTTGGCTTCCTGCGGTGTCCTCGATTTTGGTGGTTTTAGGCAAGAATTTGTCTCTTTTCCGCCCAAAAAGGCTTTTTAATCCCTTTATCCTTTCGGCGGCTGTTCTTAATTTTGCCTTCCCCAATATTATGACCAATTTCACAAAGCCATTTGCCTATTTTTCGCCATTTACCGTAAGCCTCGACCCTGCCTTGGTGGATAACTACCGTGTTATTTCCCCCTTGCAGTATATTGCCGACGGCAGTGTTTATGAGGATGGGCTTTTCGCTCAGTTTTATGGCTTTGCATCGGGTAATATGGGCGAAATCGGGGTTTGCGCCTTGATTCTTGCTCTTTTGTGGCTTGTTTTCAGAAAAGAGGCAGATTGGGTTGCGGTTGTGGCATTTTTGTGTACAATTTTCGCCCTTGCTTATTTCAATCCCTCTAACGATGCCGAAAGCAACCATTATGCGGCAAGCATGGTTCTTTCGGGGGGCATAGCCTTCCTTTCGGTTTTCGCTCTCTGCGAAAAGGGAAGCGTACCCTTCACCTCATCGGGCAGGCTTTTCTTTGCCCTTGTGTGCGGTGCTGCTGTTTTTTATACAAGAACATATTACGGCGGCTTTGAATGGGGATATTCAATTATTCTTGTAATGAACCTTGCTTCTCCCCTTATTGAAAAAATCACAAAGCCCAAGCCTTTAAAGCATAAAAAGGTAAATAATTAATGAAAAATGATATTATAAATCTTGAAATAACCGATATAACTCCCGAGGGCTTTGGCGTAGGCAGGCTTGAGGGCAAGGTTTATTTCGTTGCCGATACGGCGGCGGGAGATAAAATCGAGGCTTTGGTTTTAAAGGAATTGAAAAACCGTTCCTTTGCCAAGGTGCAAAGAATTTTAAGCCCTTCGCCATTTCGTGTTCAGTCGGATTGCGATGTATCTCAAAAATGCGGTGGATGTGTTTTCCGCCACATTTCCTATGATGCCGAGCTTGATTTGAAAAAAAGCCTTGTGCGTCAATGCTTTTCCCGTATCGGAGGCATGGATATTAAGGTGAACGACACGGTTTTTGATGATATTTCGGAATACCGCAATAAGGTTCAATATCCTTTCTCACCCGACGGAAACGGAAAGGTCGCCTTTGGATATTATGCCAAGCGGTCCCACAGAATTGTCACTCATTCCCATTGTCCCCTGCAGGAAAGGATATTCACCGAAATCGGCGAATTTATCTCGAAAACTGCCGATCTTTTGGGCATTACCGCCTATAATGAGGAAACCGGCAAAGGAGAATTGCGCCATTTGGTTATGCGGAAAAACCGCAAGGGCGAGATTTTGGTTTGCATCGTTTCGGCGGTTAAGAATAACAAGCTGAAAAAGCTTTGTTATATTCTCAATGACGAATTTTCCCGAATTATCGGAGTTCATCTGAATATTAACAAAAGGCGGGATAACGTTATTTTCGGTGAGGAAACCGAGCATATCTGCGGTGAAGCTGTCTTGACCGACCTTCTCTGCGGAAAAACCTTTTATATTTCGCCGAGAGCCTTTTATCAGGTTAATGCCAACATGGCTGAAAAGCTTTATTTAAAGGCAAAGGAGCTTTCCGGTCTTGGCGGAGAAGGCAAAATCGTTCTCGACCTTTATTGCGGTGCAGGTACAATAGGCTTGTGCCTTGCAGGTGACAATGACAAGCTTTGCGGTGTTGAAATTATTGAGGATGCAATCGAAAACGCCAAGAAAAATTGCGAAATCAACGGCAGAAGCGAGAAAAACACCCTTTTTGTCTGCGGTGATGCCTCGGTGGGTGTGGCAGAATGCCGAAAAAGGTTTGGCAACCCCGAAATTATAATCGTTGACCCTCCCCGAAAAGGGCTTGATAAAGAGGTTGTCAATGTTGTTGCCGATGCCAAGCCCGAAAAAATCGTTTATATCTCCTGCGACCCTGCAACCTTGGCAAGGGATTGCGCCCTTTTTGCTGAGCAGGGATATATAACAAACGAGGCAACCCCTTTTGATTTGTTCCCGAGAACAGGACATGTGGAAACTATTGTTTGTTTGCACAAACAATAGTTTCGGCGATATAAATCCCTGGCAGGATTTGCGATATACGCAAAAGCGTGCGTTTTGGTAAAATACAAAAAAGATAGGAAAATACCTAATGAAGAAGATACTTATTTTAATGTTAACAATAATGCTGTTTTTGGCAGGCTGTGCAAGCGGAGGGGAAAGCCCTTCGGAGGATGCTACCGATGCAGGTGTATTCTCGGATATTTCGTCCGAGGAAATTCTGTCATCCCAAGAAAGCTCGGAAATAATATCGTCCGAGCCGTCGAGCATAGAGGAATCCTCGGAAACTGTTTCGTCCGAGGAGCCTTCGTCTGAGGAGCCTTCGTCGGTTGAGCCTTCGTCGGTTG
>JAZSFY010000008.1:0-3546 GCA_045532415.1 Eubacteriales bacterium
CATATATGGCCCTATTACACTAAAATACGTAATTTTTCGGATGTATCATTTCAATATCCCGTTAAGCTTGATTCGCCTGTATTTTCATTTGTTAACACATACCAAAAGCGAAAGCTCCGAAGGGAGCCAAGAATCGTCACATATATTGAAGGACCGTTTTATCCAAATAAAACGCTTTCTCTAAGAGAGCGACGAAAGGATTTAAGGGACAGAGTTTTTGCTTCTATGACAGAAAATGCCAAAAAATCCGATATTGTGATGATAGAATACAGAAAAAGAGAAGAAAAATAATATGGTAAATGTTTTATTTTGCGGAAACAGCAAAATATTTGACGGAATTTTAAGCTGCAGCCTATCTATTTTAAAGCGCACAGAAAGCAAAATTCCCTTTCATTTTTATATTTTCACTATGGATGTTTCGCATATCAAGGAGGATTATAAGCCTATAACTCAGAAGCAGATATCCTTCTTTGAAGATGTTATAAAGGAATATAACAATGAAAACCAAGTTACCTTGGTTGACGTAACAAACCTTTATAAGGAGCAATTCAGCGGATGTCCTAACGAAGGAGCATATTGCTCGCCTTATACATTAATAAGGCTTTTTGCGGATATGGTTGATGATATTCCCCATAAGCTTCTTTATCTTGATGCGGATATTATGTTTAACCGTGACATTCATTTGCTTTATGATATTGATATCGAAGGATATGAATATGCGGCGGCGCGTGACCATTACGGAAAATATCTTGTAAGGCCGGATTATATTAACGCAGGTGTTTTGCTTTTGAATATGAGCGAAATTAAGAAAACGGGGCTTTTTGAAAAGGCAAGAAAGCTTATTAAAACAAAAAAGCTTACCTTTGCCGACCAAAGCGCCATTATTCGCTCAACAACAAAAAAGAAGCTTCTTAAGCAAAGGTTTAATGACCAAAAGTTTTTACACAAGCATACCGTTGTAAGACATTTTTCAAAAAGGCTTTTTTGGCTTCCCTATCCTCACACGGCTAACATCAAGCAATGGCAAGTTTCCGAGATTCACAAGGTATTCGGTTATTACGAATTTGACGACATACTGTTTGAATATATTTATCTTAAAGAAAAATTCAAGAGGAGTTGAATTATGAACAAAAGGGTTATTCCTATTTTTTATGCCTGCGACGATAATTTTGTTAAATATACAATTGTGTCAATACATTCTATGATAAAAAATGCCTCGAAGGATTATAATTATCATATTCATATACTTCACACAGACATAAGCGAGGAAATGAAGAAAAAGGTTTTTGACCTTGAAAATGAAAATTTCCTTATAACCTTTGAGGATGTAACAGATTATCTTCTTTCGATTTCAGAAAAGCTACCTGTACGCGACTATTATTCCAAAACAACATATTACAGGCTTTTTATTGCCGAAATGTTTCCCGAATTGACCAAGGCATTGTATATTGACAGCGATACTCTTATTCAAGGTGATATCAGCAGGCTTTACGAGGAGGACATTAAGGACGCTTATGTAGGCGGATGCCATGAGCAGGCTATGATACAGGTAGATGAATATGGCACATACGCCGAAAGGGTTGTCGGCATTTCGAGATATAATTTCTTCAATGCAGGAATTTTGGTTATCAATTGCGAGCAATTCAGAATTAAATTTGTTCTTGATAGGTTTATTGAATATCTTCACACCTATAATTTTGTGGTGACACAGGACGAGGATTATCTCAACCTTATCTGCAAGGACCATGTTTATTGGCTTGACCAAAGGTGGAATACAGAGGTTTACTGTAATATAAGCTATCCTATTGAGGAAGCAAAAATACTTCATTACATTATGACGAGCAAGCCATGGCATTATGATGATTGCAAGCACGGTGATATTTTCTGGAGCTATGCAAAGGAAACCTCGGTTTATAATGAGCTTTTGAAGGAATTAAATGAATATACCGACGAGCAAAAAGCAAATGACGATATTATTATGAAAAATTTGGTGAAGCTTGCTGTTGCCGAAACCGAAAAGGACGATAATTATCTTAATATCATCAACAAGAGAAAAAGAGCTCAGGACAGAGTTGCAATTCTGCAAAAAATCGAGGAATATGAAAAGGCAGGACGTTTTGACGAGGACGTTGAGGATGACCCTCCCGGAAGAGTTCTTATGCCCGATGAAATCGAATATATCCGCAAAAGCGCAAGCGAAAGGATGAAAACCAAGCTTGCTTACAAAATCGCAAGAGAATTCGTTGAAGGGCTTATTAAGGACAAGAAGCTTATTATCAAGGATATTAAGGGTATCGAAAATTTTGATGCTTTGGAAACAGGTGCGGTTATTACCTGTAACCATTTTAATGCCTTTGACAGCTTTGCCATACAGATCGCTTATGAGGCATCCAAGCACAAGGACAGAACCTTTTACAGAGTTATCCGCGAAGGAAACTACACTTCCTTCCCCGGCTTTTACGGATTTCTTATGAGGCATTGCAACACACTGCCCTTGTCCTCCAATCCCAAGACCTTAACAAAGTTTGTTAAGGCCACCAACCAAATATTGCAGGAGGGCAACCTTGTTTTGGTTTATCCTGAGCAAAGCATGTGGTGGAATTACCGCAAGCCAAAGCCCTTGAAAACAGGTGCATTTATATTTGCGGTGAAAAATGATGTTCCGGTACTTCCCTGCTTTATTACCATGAAGGACAGCGATATTATGGGCGAGGACGGTTTTTATGTTCAGGAATATACCATACATATCGGCAAGCCTATTTATCCCGAAAAGGAATTAAAGTATAAGGACAGAGTACAGAAAATGCTTGACGACAATTTCCAATGCTGGAAAAGTATTTATGAGCATGAATATCAAATGCCCTTGACTTATATAACCGAATGATAACAAAGAACACAGCGTTGGGCGATGCGCCCTTCGCTGTGTTCTCTTTTTTGGGATTAGTTATTCATCTGTATTCACAAAAATGTCGGTAAATTCAATATTCTTGGAAATTTCGATAAAGAGGTGGTAGAATTGACGGTTATCGGATTTTGATTGATAATTTTCGAGATTTATACATACTGTTTTATTTGTCAAAACAACGCTTTCCACCTTAGGAATTGCATCGGCGTCCACATGAGCGCGAACTATAATAAGATTATTGCTTTCAAACCATTCATCTGTATATTTCTCTATCCATGAATCAAAGGAAGGTAGGTCGCCCTTGGTCACATGGGTATGATAAAGGTGATAGCCTGCATCTGCTGCTGAAGTTATACCTGTTAGCAATTCCTCTTTGGTATGATAAATAGCAGAATGAGGATATATACCGCCGTTTGCCATTGGATCATCCATTTCGGTATAAATAGGTTGATATCCAAATTTCACTTCAATACCCGATTTATGGTCAATCCTCGCTGACCATTTATCAGAATCCAAGTCCCAAAAGGAATTAGTTTGGAAATAAGGAGCAAGGATATAATCGTTTTTATCTACCGTGAAATAATCCCAAACAGGAATTCCATAATAATTAACTGTTATTTTGTTTCGGTTTTCATATTTTG
>JAZSFY010000234.1:0-7825 GCA_045532415.1 Eubacteriales bacterium
GTGCACTCCAGACCCGTCCCAATATCTGCCTTATCGGCGAAGAAGTTGCAGCAAAGAAGATGTCTATGGCTGAAATCGCTGACTACATCGCTGACTCTGTTGCTACCCGTTCCGCAAAGGGTTGGAACTTCGGTGTTGCAATCATCCCCGAAGGTATCGTTGAATTCGTTCCCGAATTCTCGGTTCTTATCGCCGAGATCAACGAGCTTCTCGCAGGTGAAAAGACCGAAGTGTTCAACGCGCTTCCCACTTGGGCAGATAAATATGCATTTATCGAAGCAGGTCTTACCAAAGAATCTATGGCTGTTTTCGCAATCCTTCCCCAATCCATCCAACAACAGCTTTTCCTTGAACGTGACCCCCACGGTAACGTACAAGTTTCGCTTATCGAATCTGAAAAATTGTTCTCTGCTCTCGTAGCAGATAATCTTAAGGCTCGTAAGGCAGCAGGTAAATTCAACGGTAAATTCTCAGCTCTCCACCACTTCTTGGGTTACGAAGGCCGTTGCGCGTTCCCCTCTAACTTTGACGCAGACTACTGCTATTCTCTCGGCTATAACGCATTCATGCTTATCCAATATGGCTACACAGGCTATCTTTCCAAGGTTTCCAACCTCAGCAATCCTGCAGAGGAATGGGTTGCAGGCGGTATGCCTATGACCAAGATGATGAACATCGAAAGAAGACACGGTAAGGATAAGCCCGTTATCCGCAAGGCTTTGGTTGAATTGGACGGCAATCCCTTCAAGTATTTTGCTGAACACAGAGCTGAATGGGCAGAAAACACCTGCTTCGTTTATCCCGGCGCTATCCAGTATTTCGGACCTACCGAGGTTTGCGATGCAACCACAATCACCTTGGCTCTCGAGCAGGGTAAATAATTTGTCCTTCAGGCAATAAATATTTGGATTATACCGCCCTTGGGAATCTCCCGAGGGCGGTTTTTATCATATATCTTTTAATTGAGTAAAATATTAATAATTTAATACTTGAAAAAAGCTTGTTATTGTGTAAAATAGAATTATAAATACATTGTAAAGGTGAAATATGAATTTCAAAAAGCCTTCGATAAAGGGTATTGCCGAGTATGTTATTACCGCAATTATTCTTATTGCAACAATAATTATGCTTATTGGAATAGGCTCGCGGGAATATTCCTTTACGGTTTACGAAACATCTAATATAAGCTATGTAAGAGGAAGGGTTGCAGAGATACTTTCGGAGGATTTATCCGACGGCAGCGAAAACCGATATACAACCGGCAGGCAGGAATTGCTTGTTGAGATTTTAGAGGGGGACGCAAAGGGCAAAATTGTCGAGATAACAAGCTTTATTACTCCTACCTATCAGGTTATTTTGAAGGAGGGAAGCGATGTTATCGTCCGTGCCGATGCTCCCGAGGGAATCGAGCCTTATTATACGATTTATTCCTACAACCGTACTCTGCCTGTTATATTGATAATTTCATTTTTTCTCCTTTTGATTATAGCAGTCGGCAGAAAAAAAGGCTTTATGAGCTGTGTAGGTCTGCTTTTCACCCTTGCTATGGTGATATGCTATCTTTTGCCGAGGCTTTATGAGGGGGAGCCGCCCTTTATTACAACATTTATAACAGTCCTTTTAAGCGCATCGGCAAGCTGTTTTTGCATCAGCGGAATATCAAGGCGAACATTTTTAAACCTTTTGAGCGTTATGATAGGAAGCTTTTCGGCAACGCTTCTTTATTGGATTTTCACCCTTATGCTGAATATCAGCGACGGAACCCTGCCCGAGGCTGAAAATCTTCTTTTGGTGTCATATTCTACCGACCTTAGCCTGACGGGAATCCTTTTTGCAGGTGTTACAATAAGCGCCTTGGGCGCTGTTATGGACGTGGCGGTGTCCTTGGGCGCCTCACTTTGGGAAATCAAGACCATTAACCCTAAAATAACTCCAAGGGAATTGTTTCGCTCGGGTATGAATATCGGCAGAGAAATGATCGGCACTATGACAAATACATTGATTCTTGCCTTTGCAGGGGGAACTCTTGCATCCCTGCTTATATTCATTTCCTACGGGATTCAGCTTAATCAGCTCGTTTCCTCGGATTTTCTGGCGCTGGAGCTTGCCACGGGAATCGCAGGAAGCTCGGCTGTTGTGTTAACTGTGCCTATAAGCGCATTGGTTTGCGCTTTCGGATATAGAAAATAAAATAAAATAAAATAAAAGAAAATAAAAGAAAATAAAAGAAAAGAGGGAATTTTAAAGTGAAAAAGAATTTATCCTTGATTTTGGCTTTGCTTATGGTTGTTACAGCCTTCCTTACATGGGGCTGCTCTGATGACCAGTCGGCATCACAGCCCGAATCAAGCGCTATGGCGGAATCCTCCGAAACTTCTGTTGAGGAAGACATCTATTTCCGCGAGGCAATGCAGATTATTGACCTTAATTCCGTTTGGAAATATCTTGATGACGGTACCGACCCTTCACCCAAGGACGACCGTACCTCTTGGACAAAATTGGAATTTGACGATTCCGCATGGAAAACCAACGAGGGCATCGAAGCAATCTTCGGCGCAAAATCCGGCAAGCTTGAGGATTTGGGCGAGGGCTTTATCCCCAAGGTGTTGATTACCCATTACCAAGCAAACGGCAATTGTGTGCCTACCTATTTCTTCCGCAAGGATTTTGAATTGGAAAAGCTTCCTTCTCCTTCTCTAAGCCTTGTTTGTACCATTCTTTATGACGATGCGGCAATAGTTTATTTAAACGGAACACGTATCGGCGCATTTGACGAGCCCGAGGGAGGCTTTGAAACAAACCTTTCCTTTGGCGGTTCGGGTCAGGGTGTGCCCAAGGAGGTAACCTTCTCTGTTGATTCCTCTCTCCTTCAGGTAGGCAGAAATGTTATTTCCGTTGAGGTTCACAACCAAAGATACAACAGCTCCGACGTTTATTTCTCTATGACCGATTTCTCGGTCAAATTGCCCGAAATCCAAAATCTTTCTATGAACGTAGGCGAGGATGAATCCATGCGTAATTTCACATGGTATTATAATTCTCAGGAATCGGGCTCTGTTCAGTATGCGGTTCGCAACGGCGATGAATTTCCCGAGGATTATGCCGAAGCCTTCTCCGAAACCACAGCAACCACAAACACATATATTCATAAGGCAACAATTAAGGGACTTTTGCCCGATAAGGAATATGTTTACCGTGTTGTAAACGGCGACAGCGTTTCCGAGAATTACTATTTTGAAACCGATCCTATCGATTCCTTCAACTTCATTTTCGTAGGCGACCCTCAGATAGGCGCATCCTGGGGCGGTCAGGACGATGCAGGTGAATGGGGCAAAACTCTTTCTCTTGCAATGGATATGTTCCCCGATACATCATTATTGATTTCTGCAGGCGACCAGGTTGAAATTTGCACAGACGAGGCAAAATACAGCGGATTCCTTTCCCCTGATATTTTAAACAGCCTTGCCCTTGCAACCACAGTAGGCAACCACGATACCGATGCAAACCTTTATTCTCAGCACTTTAATAACCCCAACACTCAAATAAACGGTGAATCCTACGGCATGACCGCCGCAGGCGGAGATTATTGGTATTCCTACAATAATGCATTGTTTATCCACTTGAATGCCAATAACACAAGCGTTGCCGAGCATAAGGCGTTTATCCAATCTGCCCTTTTGGAAAACCTTGATGCTCAATGGAAAATCGTTGTAATGCACCATGCAATGTTCGGTGCAGGCCCCTATTTTACCGAAACAGTAATCGAAAACATCCGTAACCTTTTCGCTCCCATGATGGAGGAATTTGATATTGACGTTGTCCTCAACGGACACGAGCATATCTATTCCCGCGCATATATGATTGAGGACGGATTTACTCCCTATATGGCAGAGGGTGTTCAATCCTCGGTTCATGACCCTAAGGGAATCCTTTATATAACAGGCTCAAGCTCGTCGGGCTCTAAATATTATGACCTTCACGACGATGCAAGCGTTCCTCATGCGGCTGTAAAGGAAAAGAATGTAACAACCTTCTCTAATGTTGAAATAACCGCAACCTCCTTTAAAATAACAACCTACCGTGTTAAGGATAAATCGGTTCTCGATACCTTTGAAATCACAAAAACACCTATTTCCACAGAGCAATCCTATCCTCATTGGACAAAGGACATGGCAGAAAAAATCATTGCCGATGACTTTGTAATGGAATTGAACACAAGCTATGCAGGCGGCGCTCTTAAGGGCAAAACCTATGGCGGTGATGAATTTGTTATCGGAATAAAGGATACTGTTATCAATGTTGTTTCGGATAACGGTGTTGTTGAATTTAAGGACGGCAAGCTTACTGCAATTAAGGAGGGAAGCGCAACCGTTTCCTTTAAATATGTTGCAAGCATGCCTTACGGAAGCACCTATATTCTTGAAACCGAGCCTGTGACTATAACGGTTGCTTCGGGGGACAAGAGCGCATTGAATGTATTGATAACTGCAGGGGAAAGCATCTCTAAAACCAATTATTCCGAGGAACGCTATAACGAGATTAAAAAGCTTGTCGGTGACGCTTCTGCCTTGATTCAGAATGCAAGCGCAGACAAAAAGTCTGTTTCGGATATGTGCGCTTCCTTGTCAAAGGCGGTTCTTGATTATTGTATCGATGTATCGGTAAGCGAGGATTGCCAATACACAACAACCGAGCCTAATTATCACAGCTTCTCCGACAGCTTTGTTGATGACGGAAAACGTCTTTCCGACGGTAAAAAGGGAAGCGAAACTCCCACAGTAAACAGCTATGCCGCATGGAACAATTCGGTTAATCCTGTTGTTGTAACCCTTGATTTGGGAGAGGGCGCAAAATCCAATGTTTATAATGTTTATTCGGCAGGCGGCTTCTGGGGAATAAAGACCTGTAAGGATATGAAGATTTACGGCTCTAACGACGGAACAAATTACGAAGCCATCGGCGGCGCGGCGGAAATAACCTATTCGGGCAACGGCAATGACGTAGACGGAACAACCAGCCAGCTTAATGTTGTAACCGTAACCTCAGATTCTGTTGCAGATTACCGCTATATTAAATTTGAAATTTCGGTAAACGGCAATTTCCTTTGGATAGACGAGGTCGAAGCAAGACTTGTTGTAGGAACTCCCATGGAAGAATAACCGAAAATAATTAAAGCAACACAAAACACCTCTGATTTGGGCGATGCGCCTTAGGTCAGAGGTGTTTTCTTGTGATTTATTGCTGTTGACAATCGAGATGAAAATGGGTTATAATATAAAAAATGCCTTTGGAGGTTGCCATGAGAAAATTCATTTCCATAATGCTGATTGTTTTTATGATAATGGGTAATATGACCTTTTTGTCTGTTGGCGTAAACGCCGCTGTTCCCACAGCCGACGACCTTGGCGGTTACGAAAATGTATGCCTTACATATACATTCCGCACATCGGGATATAATAACGGCAGGCATTATACCAATGACCTTATGCCCTATACAGCTTATCTTGATGCAAGCGGTAACATAAAGGACTTTTTCTTTGACAGCTATTTGTTCCTGCCCTGTATGGATTATGGCCCCTCGGGTGCAAGAATGCACGTGGATGTTAACAATCCTACAAAGGCTCAGGACTGGACCGCTTATGTAAACGATACCTTTACTTCGGGAGCGAATGTTGATGCCCTTGAGGACGCTTATGGAAGAACCAAGGCGGCATTAAACGATACTCAAAGCAAGGCAGGGGTTTTCTTTACAATTTTGTATCCCTGCAGAAATGCATATAACTTTGGCACATTAGGCGGCAGATCTCTTAATTTCTCCCTTATGGCAGACCGCAAATATGCTGTAAAATGGATGATTGACGAGCAAATCAGCCGATTCCAGCAGGCAGGATATAATAACCTTGATTTGGTCGGCTTTTATTGGCTTGAGGAATTTCTCGTTGAGGAATTGGATGTTCAGCTTATTCAATATGCTTCCGAATATCTCCATTCAAAGGGCTTGAAATTTATATGGATTCCTTGGTATCAATCTAATGGTCATAACCGTTGGAAATCATTGGGCTTTGACGTTGCGTGTATGCAGCCCAACCTTATGTGGATGAGCTATCACGATCCCGACCGTGTAAGCACAAGTATTTCTATTTCCGAGCAATACGGCATGGGCATGGAGCTTGAAATCGATTCAAGAGTCGCTCAGGATGATTATTTCAACCGCTATTTGGATTATCTTGACGGCGGAATAACCTCAAACATGAAGAGCGGGGTTAAGATGTATTACCAAGACGGCAAGCCTGCTGTTTATTACACCGCCTGCTATTCTTCGAATGCCCGCCTGCGTTTGGTTTATGACCTTACATATAAATACGCAAAGGGTACCTTAACTCAATATGATATTTCTGCGGCACGTCCCGGAAATCAAAGCAACAATTATGTTGACGATATCGATTTGGATAATCTTATGTCGGTGGATGTTGATTGGATTTCTGTGGGCAAGGAATATTACGGCTGTGCCTCCTATGTTGACGGCAGCGGCGCTCCCTACCAAAATGTTGACGGCAAGGAATTGACCGACGGTAAATTAGCTCGCGAGGAATTAAGCACCGATTGGCACGCGTTCCATGTTTCCTTAACCGACGGCAACGGAAGAATGAGCGCAACTATTGATTTAGGCGAGATTCGTACCGACCTAACTCATTTTGCGGCTCATTTCGACAACCGCCTAAAGCATGGTATCGGTGCTCCTGTAAATCTCGAAATAAGCATTTCCAACGACGCCAGAACCTATTATACCTTGGCTTCTCCCAATCTTATCCTCGACACCACCAATTCCTGCTTTAAATATGAATCGGACGAGCCTGTTACTGCAAGATTTGTAAAAATGGCTTTTGACGTGGACTCCCGTTATTTCATTTTCTGCTCCGAATTTTTGGTTGGAGTAAGAAAGGAATATGTTGAGGGCGACGTAAATAACGACCGTAAATTAACCGCAACCGATTATCTTATGCTAAAGCAAATCGTTTTTGGCGCAAAGGATGTAACCGAAATTGCAGACCAAAAGACCGCAATGGACAGATGCGACCAGAACGGCGACAATAAGCTTACTGCAGCAGACTATTTCATGGTGAAAAAATCCATATTCTCTTAAAAGGGAAAATTTTAATCTTTCATACCGCTGAGGAAAATGAAACCTCGGCGGTATTTTAATTTGATGTTGCAATAATGCGGGGAATATGATATACTATCCATTGTGCGTCTAATCAAGCATAAAAATCAAATCGCTCTAAGGAGATTTATATGGAAAAGAAGCGTAGCAGCTTTACAGGGAAAATCGGCTTTGTTCTTGCGGCGGCAGGCTCTGCTGTGGGCTTGGGCAACATTTGGCGTTTTCCTTATCTTGCAGCAAAATACGGAGGAGGTATCTTCCTTCTTGTCTATCTTATATTAGCGTTAACCTTCGGATTTGCGCTTATGTGCGCCGAAATCTCAATGGGCAGAAAAACAGGTCAAAGCGCAATCGGTGCGTTTTCTGCCTTGAACAAAAAATATAAGTTTATCGGCGTTCTGGCATCAATCGTTCCCATGCTGATTTTACCTTATTATTCGGTTATCGGCGGCTGGGTAACAAAATATCTTGCGGTTTTTGTAACAGGCGGTGCAGGTGAGGCGGCTCAGGACAATTATTTCGAAACCTTTATTGCTCAGCCCTTCGAGCCTGTGGGTTGGTTTTTGCTGTTTATCGGGTTGACAGCCTTGGTTGTTCTTTTCGGTGTTGAAAAGGGCGTTGAAAAGGTAAGCAAATTTATGATGCCAAGTCGGATCGTAGCCA
>JAZSFY010000198.1:0-4691 GCA_045532415.1 Eubacteriales bacterium
CTTTCTGGAATCATAGGCTATACCATTGATTTCTATATCATTATCCAAAGGGCAAGAAACGACCGTTTGAACGGTCGTTAATTTATTAATTATTTGATTAAGGTCATTGAGCTTCAAGCCTTAAACACCTCGCTTAAAGAAATAGTTCCGTCAAAAACAATATTCGAGTGAGCAGTCATAAAGATATTGCCTGAATCTTTATCCCATTCAATAAGGGTTACGCCGCCAACCTGATGAACGTTAACCTTGCGGTCGCAACGGTCTGTTAGCACACCGCCTACAACGCAGGTAGAACAGCCTGTGGCGCAAGCCAATGTTTCCCCTGTTCCTCTTTCCCATGTACGAAGCTTTAATGTATTGCGGTCAACTACCTGGCAAAACTCGGCATTAACTCTTTTAGGGAAAATCTTATTATACTCCATTAAGGGGCCATATTTATCAAGGTTGAAATTATCAACATCATCAATAAAGCTGACACAATGAGGATTGCCAAGAGAAATTGCGGTTGTATGAACCAAAATATCATCAAGCTGAACCGGAAAATCGATACATCTATCCGAGCCTGTTATAACAGGAACCTTATATGCATCAAGGATAGGCGCGCCGATTTGAGCAGTAATATTAACCGCAACACCGTCTTTTACGTCGAGATAAATGGTTTTAATACCGCCTAAGGTTTCAACAGTAAATTCGGTTTTTGTAGTGAAGCCCTTATCGTATACAAACTTGCCAACGCTTCTTACGCCGTTACCGCACATTTCAGCCTCGGTTCCGTCGGGATTAAAAACTCTCATTCTGAAATCGGCAACCTCGGAGGGGCAAATCAAAATCATGCCGTCTCCGCCGATTCCGTAATGGCGGTCGGAAAGCTTTTTGGAAAGCTCGTTAAGATTTTTTATAGATTGAGTAATTGTTTCCACATAGACATAATCGTTTCCGTATGCCTGCATCTTTGTGAAATGTAAATCAAAATTCATTATTTATACTCTTTTATAAATTATTCGTTTTCTCCGAGAACAGAGGCAAGGTCCTTTATGATATCCTCGGCAGGCTCGATACCAACAGAAAGACGGAGCAATCTATCGGTTATACCGATTCTGTTACGGATATCCTCGGGAATAGATGCATGAGTCTGTGTCATAGGATAGGTTATCAAGGTCATTGCGCCGCCCAAGCTTTCGGCAAACATAATCATTTCATAGCCGCAAAGTGCCTTTTCAACCATATTAACATCCTTCAAGGTAAAGGAAATCATACCGCTAAAGCCAGATGTCTGCTTTTTGGTAACCTCATAAGAGGGATGCTCGGGAAGACCAACGAAATATACCTTTTCGACATTCTTGTTGTTCTTAAGCCAATTTGCAACCTTAATAGCGTTTTCTTCGTGGCGCTTCATTCTCAATTCGAGAGTTTTCATGCCGCGGAGAACCAACCAGCAATCGAAGGGAGCAAGACCTGTACCCTCGGTTCTTTGAATAAGACCGATTCTGTCAGCAAGCTTTTCGTCGTTAACTACAACCATGCCTGCCATTGTATCGTGGTGGCCTGCGAGATATTTTGTACCGCTATGAATAACAATATCTGCACCCAATTCAATAGGTCTTTGGAAATAAGGAGTGAGGAAGGTGTTGTCAACAACGAGCCAAGCGCCGATTTCCTTGGAAATCTCGGAAAGAGCCGCAATATCAGCAACCTTCATCATAGGATTGGTAGGAGTTTCGGCATAAATCATCTTGGTATTGGATTTAACAAGAGATTTAACAGCCTCGGTATCGCCGATGTCAACATAATCAAATTCAACACCGTAATCCTTCCAAAGCTCTTCTACAAGGCGATAGGTTCCGCCATAAATATCGTCGGAGATTATAACATGATCGCCGCTTTTCAAAAGAGAGAATACCGAAAGAACCGCAGCAAGACCTGTGGAAAATGCAAAGCCTGCAACACCGCCTTCAAGGAGAGCGATAGTGCATTCCAATTCGTTTCTTGTAGGATTGGAGCAACGGGTATAGGAATATTTAATATCCGAGCCGAGGGCAGGATTTAAATATGTAGAGGTCTGATAAATAGGAAAGCTTACTGCTCCTGTTAAAGGATCGCCTCCGTCATAGCCGTGAACGATTTTTGCCTCAAGGGAAAATTTACCGTTTTTGTTCTTATCGATCATTATAATTCTCCATTCGCTGAAAATACAGCATATATATTTTTAGTAATTTACATTTTGTTTCGGGAACATAAATGCACATTATTCCCTACTATATCATATTAAATTGTACCTCTATATAGACTTTTTGTCAAGGGATTTTTGGGAAAATATTAATCCTTGGCCATTCTTTCCATCTTATCAATTTTCTTTTGTCTTTTTTCATCGGGCATATTATGAAAACGTCGGATAATTCTTGAAATATTTTTATCCTTTGTAAGACGTTTTACTCTGAAAATCTGAAATGGATATGTAATAATAAAAGAGAAAATATTCGGTAAAGTTCCTATTCCCAAGATATATTTTGCAGTTTTAACAACCTGCTTTCTATTGATACCGAAGGCATTTACAAGTTGAAAACGGTTTCCGTTGCTATCAATTTCATAATACATATACATTATAGGCTGCAATCCTAACAGATCGAAACGGTCAAATGTGCCAAAGATATACGACTGCAAATTAATGACAATAACATCGTTATGGGAAACACCCTCAACATGATAACTGCATCCTACACGTAAAACCACATCATCAACGGCTTTATAAACTGCACCAAAAGCTTTTTTGGCAAATTTTGATTTCCAATCGGGCGCATCAAACTCATCCATTAAAGGATCGATATTTACCGTTTCGGGTGTCAAGGTTATATCAAAAGATGTACCGATTATTTCGATATCAATATGTGGATTGTTCTTTTCATCATCCTCCAATCCATCGAAGCAAAAGCACCGAGTTCCTGCCAAATCAGTAACGGCGATATTACAATTATAAAAAGTCTCGGATATTGTAAGATGAATAAGCATTTATAATTCCTTTTTGAAATTAAGCTGTTTTTTCTTGTTGACAAAGCCACATTTTTTATAAAATTCATGAGCGCCAAGACGTTCTTCACCCGAAACAAGGTGAATTGCCACAGCCCCCTCCTCCTTTGCCCATGCTTCAACAGCAGAAATAAGCGCCCTGCCGATGCCCTTTCGCTTATAGTCAGAAGAAACGGCAATGCTCATTACGTTTTTCCATTGGGGAGCAAAAAGAAGCTCGTAATTATTCGCATGAATATATCCTGCAGTCTTAGAATCTGCAACAGCCACAAAAACCTTATCGGTAGATGATTCGAGAAGCTTTGAAAGCTTTTTCTCGGTTAACTTAATATCGCAATTATAATTCATTTCATCACGGTTCAAGCCATGAATTGCGGCAACATCATTTAAGGTTGCTTCGCGTATTTCTATGTTCATATTCGATTCCCCTTTAAATTTGTCATTTTTATTTTATCATAGTTTTTATGGTTGTTCAACAGATATTATGTAAACAAATGATTTATCACACAAATACAAAAAAGGACAGGCGAACCTATCCTTTTTGCTTGCGAAAGACGGGCAATAAGGTGCGTAACCTTACTGTTCGACAAATTGGTATTTGTCGAACTATTAAGTTGAAATGAAATCTGTTTTGTTCTCTATCTCAAATTCCATTGTATCCATATTTAGAACATGAACACAGCAATTACCCGCCTTGAACACACGACCTTTGTTATTCCATTTAATATCCTTTACCAAATGATAAACAACATTAATCACACCGCCGTGTGTCACAACCAAAATGTTACCTTTCACATCGCGGTAATTGGAGGAAAAATCTGAAAACCACTTCTTTATTCGCAAGTAAAAGTCATTGGGACTTTCTCCATTAGGATAAGCCTCATCCATTTCTAACGAACTGAAGAATATCCCAGAATATTGTTTGAGCGCAGTATCATTGAGCATTCCTGCCAAATCGCCATTGTTTATTTCTCTTATTTGAAATTCCTTTTGGATAGGCAAACCTAACTCGCAAGATATGATATTCGCCGTGGTTAGAGTCCTGGTCAAGTCGCTTGATACAATATGTTTAATTTGGTAGGTATGGTTGTTATCTCTAAGGTGCTTTGCAAGTTGTTTTGCCTGCTCCACTCCCTCGGGAATTAAGTCTAAACTACTCCAACCGCCACGATATCTATCATTGTCTTTTCCGTGCCGCACAAAAATCAATTTCATTCTAACCACCTCCACAAATTTCATATTTTCAAACAGATTATATCACTTATCTGCAAACAAATCAAGGCGAAGCCTTGTATATCATCAATTCTGCAGGAATTGCATATCATCAACACGCAGTGTTGCATCTCATCAAGCCGCAGGAGGATGCACGCTGATGCGTGATGAGATACAGCCCCAAAGGGGCTGATGATATGCACGACTGCGTCGTGATGATATGCCAAGCCTGCGGCTTGGATAAAAAAAGAAGTAACTTTTGGTAGACAAAAGTTACTTCTTTTTTGGTGCCGGGAGCGGGGGTCGAACCCGCACGGTATCGCTACCACTGGATTTTGAGTCCAGCACGTCTGCCAATTCCATCATCCCGGCTTTTAAATTGTTATGCTACACAGCACGAATGGTATTATATCACACTATTTTGCGTTTTGCAAGTGTTTTTTTGATTATTTTTA
>JAZSFY010000263.1:0-6362 GCA_045532415.1 Eubacteriales bacterium
CTTAAGAACATCTACGTAAGAAACGTTCGTATAATCGGCTCAACACTTCGCTCCCGCACCCCCGAAACCAAGGCGCAGATCCTCGCTGATCTGGTTAAAAAGGTTTGGCCTAAGGTATCCACGGGTGAGGTCAAGCCCACCATCTATAAGGTGCTTCCCATAACCGAGGCCGAGGCCGCTCACGACATACTCTATAAAGGACAAAACGTCGGCAAGGTCGTTTTAACCGTTGAATAAGAAAACATCCGAAGGATTTTGGGAAATGTTCTTAGCGAACATTTCCCAAAAGTTTTATTCGCCTTGCGGCGAGTTATATTGCTTCGCAGTGATATTTGGCTTTCAGCCAAGTGTTATTCGCTTCCCGAGTTTTAGAGGCGAATAAAATATCACTGAAACCGTAAGGTTTCAATATCACTTTTGCTTAGCAAAAATATCACTCCGACAAAGTCGGAATATCACTATACAGATAAAAAGAAAGAGAAGACTTGTTGCAAAACAAATCTTCTCTTTTTCTGTTGTTAAGTGGGTTTGGGCTTCTGCCCGACTGCATTTTGTACTCACAAATGCGATGCTGGTTCTATCCAAATATATTATTTTATGCCAAAACAAAAACTTCGCTAACGACATTACGCTTTATCTATCGGGAGAATTTTTATTGATGTTAGAAAATCATTACTGATTTAATTCCTTTATATTGAAATCCTTTTTAAAGCCGTGGCCGCTGAAAATCTGCCAATTGCCGATACCGAGGCGTTGCAATATTGCCTTTCGCTGGGCTGCACAAAGCTTGGGGTCGGTATCAACCGAGGTCATAAGAATAGGTGCATATTGATTATATTCCGCCTGCTGAGGGGTAAGCCCGCGGATATTAATATAAATATCACCTGTAAAGGCAAGATTATGAGCATAATCAATAAGAACGATTTCACCGGGCAAATGACCGCCCTGACCTTCATAAACCTCAAAATGAAGCTCCTGAAAATCGAAAAATCCGATTTGTGTTAAGGGCTGGGTAAGGTTTTCCTTGTCTTCCCAAGGGATTGTGATATTTGAGGTATCGCAGGGGGAATAGGCAGAGAGAATCTTGCAGATGCTTATATAAGGCTTGTGCAAGGGGTTTTCCTCACGGAAGCCGTTAATGCCCTTATATTCATTTTCAAGGCAGACTGCGGTTTTTTTGCTTGCGATAATTTCATCAAACATGGGCAAAAGTCCGCAATGGTCAAGGTCGCCGTGAGTTATAAGAACGGTTTTCCTTATATTATCGAAATCGGGAATAAGCCTGCGGAACAGCTTTAGCATTTCATCCTTATAGCAGGCATAGCCTGTGTCGACAAACAAAAGCTCGCCGTTGCTTTTAATAATGGTAACATTACTACCGCAGGGAGGCTCGATTAAGGTTATTTCGGTGTTGTCGGTAATCTTGTGATGAGAGATACGGGGAGAGAATGCGTCGCCCTTGGAATTGGAAAGAAGCTCGGCAAACTTGCTTATGCTGTCGAAGGTGCGGTAGGGAGAAAGCCCCTTTTCATCAAGAGTCTGCATAGCAAGGTTAACCGGAACCAAAAGCGCCTGCTTTTCTGTTTCGGAAAGCCCCATCATACGTGACAAGCCCATAACATAGGTATTATAGAAAATGCTGTTGTCATAAACCTTTTCCGAGCTGTTATAATCAATAACACGAACCTTGCAAAGCTTTTCTGCCTCCGAAAGAAATTCGGCAATCCTTTCGGGACGGTCAACATAAAGGCCCATTTTGAAAAGCTGATAATCGGTTCCGTTCTCCTGAGAGCTTATATAGGAAATATTAAAATTAAATTCCTGTATTAAGGTTAAAATATCGGTTACACTGCCGGGAACATCCCTTAGCTTAAATTCAATAAGGACAATGCTTGTCTTTCCCTCGATATTACCGAGATATCCGATTTTTTCAAGCTCTCGGTCAGCCTTTTTCAATTGCTCCTCGGTGCCTTCGGCATCGATAAACAATGTATGGGAGTCCACCGCCTTGTTATAGCTGACACGGGTTATATTAATCCCCAAGGCGGAAAAGCATTGGCTTGCCTTAAGGAACGCCCCGATGTGGTCGGGCATGGAAGTTATATATGTTTTTTTCATTGCGTCACCTCGTTTTCGGTATTATACCACAAACAAAAATACTTGCTTGCAAGGATTTATGAAATAATTATACCACAAACAAAAATACTTGCGAAGCAAGGATTTATGAAGTTATTATAACATATAATTCCAACGCTTTCAATAGTCGTTTTAGGTCTGTATGGTCTGATGTATTGACGTAAGGTGTAGAAAAATGGTATAATATGCCGAGGTGGTATTATGAAAATTTATGATATTTCTCAGGAGGTTTTCGGTTGTGATGTTTATCCCGGGGACCCCGAGCCTGAAAGACAAATTATTTCTTCCATAAATAACGGTGACCTTTATAATTTAACAGCCTTTTCAATGTGCGCTCACAACGGTACACACATTGATGCGCCATATCATTTCTTGAATGACGGTAAAACAATCGATTCTCTTTCTCTCGATGCCTTTTTGGGGCTTGCTTATGTTGCCGAATGCAACGGTATTATTGATGCAAAAGCCGCCAAGGCGATTATAAATAACGCAATACATTCTCATCCCAAATCGGTAAAGCGCATTTTAATTAAAGGGGGAGGCACCGTAACCTTCACGGGAGCCGAAGTCTTTGCCAAGGAAGGAATCCTTCTTTTGGGCACCGAAAGTCAAACAGTTGGTCCTGAGGACGGGCCTATGGTTGTCCACCGAGTGTTGCTTTCGGCAGATATAGCTCTTTTGGAGGGGGTCCGTCTGTCTGAGGTTCAGGAGGGTGTTTATTTCCTTAGCTGTCTGCCTCTAAACCTAGGCGGAGCAGACGGAGCGCCCTGCCGTGCGGTTTTAATGTCTTTGGATTAGGTTAACACATATTTCCAGCAAGCGGGTCCGAATTGACCGTCGGCTTCAAGGTTATTTTCCTTTTGCCAAGCAATAATTGCTTTTTCGGTGTCGGGACCGCATTTACCGTCGGGCTCTGCGCCGACGATTCTTTGAACAAGAGCTGTAAGATTAGGATACATAAAAGCGGAACGTCGTTTGACTACCGCTTTTTTTGTTACCCCTTCGGTTTCCAAGCCCCATCTGCCGTCGGCGCCGTATTTTGGGAATGCAAAGCCGTCAAGAGTTGCCTCAATCTGGAAATCAAAAACGGTTACGGAGGCTTCCTCCTCGTCATATTCGGGAACGCCAAATCCTCTTATATAACGTCCGTCGATATCAATATATCTTCTTTTTACCGAATTTGAATAATTACCCTCGATAACCACAATTTTTCCGCCTGTAACAGCCTCGACAATGCCTATATGGTCGGCGTTGCCCCTTGTGTCGCCTTTGCCCTTATCCTCCCAATCATAAAAGATAATGTCCCCGGGAGAGGGAACATAGCCGTCATTCTCCATCCAGATGCCCTTTTCCTTGAAAAGTAGAGTATGCTTTTCGCAGCCGCATTCTGTGGGGATAATGTCGGTATATCCCAATTTTACCGCCACCGCCGAAACAAATGCAGAGCACCAAGAATCGGTGTATTTCATTTTGTAACCTCGGGGCAGGCTCCTTTGGGAGTTGTAAATGTCGATTATCTCCCTATGAGAGCCGTCGTTTTCGTTTCTGCCAAGCCAAGCCTTCGCCTGCTCGACAACCTTTCTTGCTATATATTTTATATTAATTCACTCCTTTTTTCCTTTTTTAAAGCGCGAAGTTACTCGATTAGTTTCGTTACATCATACCGCGCGGACACCCAACAAAGCTACTCCTTCAGCCGCCGTACCGCGCTAGGTAATAGGTAATAGGTAATAGGTAATAGGTAATAGGTGATTGTAGGGGAGGGGCTTTCTATTGCCCCAAAAGTCTTGCGACTTTTGGGGACCCCCTTGCTCCTCCCGCGCTTCTTACACGTAAAATCAACCTACCTTATTGCATATTTTAGTTCCCGCGATGTACTTCGTTCAAATTGTAAACGCTCATTCGCGAGAATCGTGCTTTATTGCAATTTGGAATATCCCCAAAAACAGCGCATGCTGTTTTTGCATTAAAAGTTTTTGCTCAAACCTATTATGGGGTCCCCGAAAACCCTTGGGTTTTGGGGGTTAATTGCAAAAATGTTTGCAAAATATGCGGTGCAGTTATTTCATCAATCCTCACCTAGGTCACAACCTCCCATGACAAAACCTCTTGTCGAATCTTGTCAATAAAGCTGTTCCCACGCAACGCCTTATAAGCCTTATAAAGGTGGAGAAAGTTTTCAAGCTCATATTGGCGTATTGTTTCATTGTCCTTGTTGTGGTAATAGGTGCGAAGCATTTCGCTTCTTAAAAGGCATTTCATGCCTCTTATTAAACAGAATATGGCAACAAATACAGGAACGACAACGCCTGCAATAACAGATAATTCCTTAATATGCTCTGAAATCAACGTCATTTTGCCGCCTCCTGCTTGATGATAACAATATTATCAATGTCTGTATAGGCAACGCAGGCGCGTATGTAAGTACAGCTTGAAAAATCCTTGCCGTTAAGAGCATCGGGGATTGTGAGAACCGCGGTTTTTGTGTCATCGCTCCATACAGGATGAGTTTTACCGATGTTACCAAGCCAAGCCTTGCTTGAATCATAAACCGCAAACGAACCAACATAGCTGTTTGCGCTGTTAGCCATGTCGGTATTAACGGTTATTGTATCACCGACAACCGCAGGGATAAAACCTGTTACAAGCTGACCGTCTGCATAGGCAACCGCCGAACCGCTTGAATTGATTCTTCCTCGAAGGGTTACATCCGAATCGCCTTTATCGAACAGATTTTTAATGGGAACGGCTGTGCCCACAATTACCGTATTTGCCGATACAGTTGTGCCGTTTTCTGTGTAGCTGACGGTTATAATGTTATCCCCTATAACCTCAATAGTTGAAGGAGAAACCGAAACGGCATCTGTCTTAATATCTATCATATCGTCGCTATAAGTTATGACGTATGAAAACGCTGTTGGGTCAATGCTCATGCCCACGGTTGTGTCGCCTGAATAGCTTATGCTCGAAATGGAAATAGGCTTAATTGACTCGCTTCCCGAATTATCAATAATTCTGCTTTTGCCTCTGCCTACCGCAATAACCGTTATTTTGGTGTTGCCTTCATCGTTGTAATCGGCAATAATGCCGTAAACCGCCGATTCTGTAACCGTGCCGAGGGTACCGCAATCTTCATTAAAATCATTGCTTCGGTTTTGGTTTGCATCAGAAGCGGTTATGATAACGGGAATACCGCCGTCGGTCTTAAAATCATAATCTACGTGAATATGACCGCCAATGCAAAATTCCACTTTGCCCTTTGCATTTGTAAAATCCTGCGCCGTGAAATAATTTGATGCATTTCGCGTAGCTCTTTCATTATAAGCATCAAAAACCGAAAGAATCTCCTTTGGATAGGCAGGAATAACACCTGTTGTGGGAGTGGATGCGCTGCTATATTGAAACCATCTGTGGCTTATGGCAACAATATGCCAGCCCTCGGGAGCAGAAGCAAGTGCATCTACAATAAATCTGCCCTGAGCAAGCATTGCGCTTTGGTCGGATGCTATATAATCCAGATATAAATATCTTGTTTTCTCGCAGGCGTTATCCACATAATAATAAAATCCGTCACCCATAACCATATCCGAGGATTCCTCGGGAGCAAGCAAAAAGGTATAGGTGAAATTGCCGCCTTCGTAATCAACCGAATCGCTTGTGAAAATATCGTGGTTGCCTATAACGCTGTGATGATTGGGAAGCTCCTTAACTGATTTTCGCCATTCATAAAGATAATTCATATCTTCTCTTGCTTCAAGAAGGCTGTCGCCGATAATATCACCGCCGAAATTAACCTTGCTTATAGGTGTGTTTTTAATAAGGTATTTCAAAAGCTTAGGTGACATTTTGCTGTTGCCGTTGGGCCAATGGGCATCGGTATACCAAAGAAAGGATGACTTTTTCCGACCTGCCTGCTCCATTGCGATTGTAATATCGTCGGCCTTCCCTTGGAGATGTGAAAGCCAATAATCGGGAATCTCCTTTGGGGAAACAAGCTCGGCTATTTGGACTTTGTCGCTGTCGGTGAGGACATAATCGTCGCCTTTATCGCCTTTATCACCTTTGTCACCTTTGTCACCTTTGTCGCCTTTATCGCCTTTATCGCCTTTATCACCTTGGTCGCCCTTGTCGCCCTTTTCTCCCTTAACGGGGTTTTCGGCAAGATATTCCGAAACGGCCCTGCTAACTTCTTCTTCCTTAACCGTTCCGTTAAAGGAAGAAAGATA
>JAZSFY010000119.1:0-4284 GCA_045532415.1 Eubacteriales bacterium
TAAAAACGCTTGTCCTCGATGGCAATGGCAGACTGAATCAGTGCTTGGGGAATATCTTCATAGTCAGCCTTCTTCCAATCGGTGCTGGCGTAAAGCTCCTGAAGCTCAACAATCTTGCCGTCTTCATCTACATAATAGATGTAAGAAGGCGCATCCATTTCGTAATCGTCTAAAACAACGGCTGCATTGGGCAGAATATCGGACTCCAAATAATCGCCCATGATGCCCATAAACACAAATCCACAGACAATACATATCAGCAGCACCGTTGCCGCTGCACCTGCAACAACTTTAAGCACAGCAAACATAGCGCGCAGCACCTTACCCACAACCTTAAGGGTTTCGGGAGGAATCCACTGCTTAATTGCTTTTTTGATGTTTTTCCTATCCTTGGACATAATATTACCTCCACTACAACGGTAAAAACCTGAATGGTAAAGAATTATCGTTATGTACGCATAATGCTACGCGTACAATTATAGCATACCCCGCCGAAAAACGAAAGTATTATTTTTGTTAACAACTAAAAATAACAGAAAATACTAGATTTAACCGAAAACAAATTATTGCCTTCAGGAATTTCTCTTGATTTTGCAAGTGTTTTCCCTTACAATGAAAGAAAAAAGGAGGCAAAAGAACATGAGCAATGAATATGGAAGCGATTTTATGACCATAGTAGATGAGGATGGCACTGAATTTGAATTAGAAATTCTGTCTACCATCGAATATAATGGTTTTTCTTATCTAGCAGTAACGCCTGCAGGTGCAGACGAGGACGAAGAGGTTGAAGTAAGTATCCTTAAGTCTGTTGAGGAAGAAGAAGGCGAACCTATCCTTTGCGCAATTGAAGATGAAACAGAGCTAGAGACTGTCTATTCTCTGATTATGGAGCAGCTCTACGAGGAAGATGATGACTGATTACCTGCCTGCTTAGTGCGTGGTGTGTCCTTTTGGACCCACATCATTTTAATGGGATGTTAGACTTCCTACCCGGATTGCAGACCTCCCGCCTACGCTTTGACGATAGGTGGACGTTGGGAGCAGCTAAGGTTAGGAGCGGCAACCCACCTGCCATATCGTGCAGGTCATAACTGGATACGCTACGGCTAAAGCGGGTTTGGGGAGCTACGGCTCCCCTTTTTTGGGTATTATGTAATGGCAATAATTGTAAACTTTTTTCCATTTCCCTCCTGTAGGAAAGATTTTTCTTGCAACCAAGAGAAAAATCGGTTATAATCACCTAGACTATGCGTACATACATGTGCGTAAGCAATGGAAATGAGAGGACTGTATGCTATGAGCGCATCTGACAAGAAGAAGCTCCGCAGGGAGCAAAATGCCGAATTCCTTACCGAAAGACAACGCAAGGAGCAGGCAGAAGCTAAAAAGCTTAGAACTTATACAATTATCTTTGTTTCTGTTATGATTGTAGTGGTTGCTGCAGTTTTGGGCATTCTTGCCGTTAGAACAGTAAACAATAGCGGTGTTATTCAGAAGAACACCCTCGCGGCTACCATCGGCGACAAGGAACTGAATTCTGTTGAGTTGAGCTACTATTATATTGACGCTGTTAACGAAAGCTATAATGATTGGTACACCCAGTATCAGACCTACACCGATAGCTATCTGGAAATCATGGGCTTGGATACCTCCAAGGCACTGAATAAGCAAACTAACCCCGAAACCGGAAAGTCCTGGGCACAGTACTTTGTGGATGCCGCTATCGAGAAGGCCAAGGAAGACGAGGCTCTTTACAACGAAGCAATCGCAAATAAGTTCGAACTGCCCGAGGATGAACAAGAAGCCTTGGACAACGTTCTGAAGAACATTGAAACCTACGCATCTCTGTACGGCTATAGCAACGCTGACCAATACCTGCGCGCCAGCTACGGCTATGGCGCTGAGCTTGAAAGCTACAAGCAATACTATACCAAGACTACCATCGCAGCTGCATACAACACATTCCACGAAGAATCCCTGTCCTATGAGGAAAAGGAAATCCGTGAATATGATGAAAAAGACCCCAACAAGTTCAACTCCTACACCTATCACTCTTGCTACATTAGCTACACCGAGTTCCTGCAGGGCGGTGAGAAGGACAAAGACGGCAATGTAACCTACTCCGACAAGGAAAAGGAAGCAGCTCGTAAGGCTTTAAAGGAGGCTGCCGACAAGCTGGCCAAAGCAAAGGATCTTAAGGAGCTTAACGAATTGGCTGAGACCATTGAAGTTAACGAAGAAGGTCAAGTTGTTGTAAACGATTATACGAACCAGCTTTACTCCAACATCAATGCGCCTTTGAACGAGTGGCTCTCTGACAGCAAGCGTAAGGCAGGCGATATTGCCGCAATTCCCAACACCTCCACTACCGAGGATGAGGACGGCAAGGAAACCACCGAGACCAACGGCTACTACGTGGTCATTTTCGACAGTTCCGCCGATAACGCAGAATTCATGGATGATGTCCGTCATCTGCTTGTTCAGTTCGAAGGCGGTAAAACTGATGAAACAACCGGCGAAACCACCTATACCGAAGCTGAAAAGAAGAAGGCAAAAGAAGCGGCTGAGAAGTATCTGAAGGAATGGAAGGAAGGCAAGGCTACGGAAGAGTCCTTCATTGAATTGGTTAAGGAACACAGCGACGACAGTTCCGCAGAAGACGGCGGCTTGTTCGAACAAATTCACCGTGATTCCGGCTATGTATCCAGCTTTAAGGATTGGGCAACCGACGGCAAACGTAAGGTCGGCGATGTAGAAATCATCGAATCCGAGTACGGCTACCACATCATGTACTACGTTGGCGAAAATGATATGACCTACCGTGATTACATGATCTCTGAAGAGCTTCGCGCCGACGAGCAACAAGCATGGTACGATGCTCTACTGGAAAAGGTAACCACAAAACAAGGTGACATTTCCAAACTGAAGTTGGATATGACAATCTCCGGTTAATAAACTAATTCCCTGCCCGATTGGGCAGGGAATTTCTGTATAATCACCCCTTTTATGGAAATAATTTCTCTAAAGGGGGTTTTGCGTTGCAATATAAGAAGTACATTGGAATAACTATTGCAGGAATTTTGGCGGGAGCAGTCAACGGTTTGTTTGGCGCTGGTGGCGGTATGGTGCTTGTTCCCCTTCTGACATGGCTGACAAAATTAGAGGATGACGCTATCTTTCCTACCTCTGTAAGTATAATTTTGCCCATATGTTTTGTATCTTTGGGTTTAACAATCAATCCAACGACCGAACTATGGAAAACGGCGTTCCCATATTTGCTCGGCAGTGTTGCCGGTGGAATTCTTGCAGGATTATTTGGCAAAAAAATCCCCACAATTTGGCTTCATAAAATACTCGGCGTACTAATTTTATGGGGAGGCTTTCGATATTTATGCTAGATAATTGGATATTTATCGTTGGTTTTGGTTGCCTGCTGGGATTTCTTTCAGGGTTAGGTGTCGGTGGCGGCAGCCTACTGATTTTGTGGCTAACCCTTGTGGTAAATATGGAACACAGCCTTGCCCGAAGCATAAATCTGTTATTCTTTATTCCCTGTGCAATCATCACATCTTTATTTCGATGGAAACAAGGCAACCTTGACATTATAAAAGTTATTCCCGCAATTATTGGCGGTTGCATCAGTGCCGCATTTTTTTCAATTATCAGCAGAAAAATTGATATCGAAATGCTTAGAAATCTATTTGGTATCCTTTTGCTTTGCACAGGTGTACGAGAGCTTTTCTATAAAGCAAAGAAAACGGAGCAGTAAAACTGCTCCGTTTTTTCATTTAGAACGAAATGACAAATAACCCTCCAAAATTAGGGAGGCGGCAACCGCATCGACCGTGTTCTTTCTTTTCTTGCCATGGTATTTATGCTCGGAGAGAATGTTGTGTGCCTCAACTGTTGTACGGCGCTCATCCCATAAGGCAACAGGCAAACCTGTTGTATCTTCAACCATCTTTGCAAATTCTCTGCAGAGCTCTGCTCGAGCGCCTTCCGTTCCGTCCATATTTTTGGGAAGTCCAACTACAATTTCCGTTACGCCATTTTCTAAAACAATGCGCAAAATTTCAGAAATTGTCCTTTCTGCCCGTCTGCTATGTATTACGTGTGTAGTTCCCACAATGCTGCAAAGCAAATCAGAAACCGCAATTCCCGTCCGCGCATCGCCGTAATCAATTCCCATGACCCGCATATTTCTCCTTACCTTTCCTTTTGTTTTATTTTTCCACTATTATAGCCTAATATTTAGGAAAAATAAAGAAAAAAATTGTTGACTTA
>JAZSFY010000070.1:0-1904 GCA_045532415.1 Eubacteriales bacterium
AATATAGCATACGATTTGCCTATAACCGTAAATGACCCTAAAGTAGAATTATAGCTTTTGTATATCGATGACCTTGTTGATGAAATGCTTTTGGCTTTAGAGGGCAGGGAGCATCATTGTGAATTTGATGGCATTAAAGCCGTAATAACCGAAAACGGAAAATATTGCGGAGTGCCTGTTACACATAAGGTTACTTTAGGGGAAATTGTTTCATTGTTGGAGTCCTTTAGCAATCAGCCAAAGAATCTTGTTATACCCGAAATTCCTAAAAATTCCTTTGCCAAAAAGCTTTATTCAACCTATCTTTCTTATTTGCCTAAGGAAAAGGTTGCTTTCCCCTTGAAAATGAATATTGATGCAAGAGGAAGCTTTACAGAGCTTTTGAAAACCGAAAAATGCGGTCAGGTTTCTATTAATATTTCCAAGCCGTGCATTACCAAGGGGCAGCATTGGCACAATACAAAATGGGAATTTTTCATTGTTGTTTCGGGCAAGGGCTTGATACAAATGCGAAAGATTGGCACAGACGAGGTTTTGAATTTCGAGGTAGACGGTGATAATATCCAAGCGATTCATATGCTTCCCGGCTATACTCATAACATAATAAATCTTTCAGAAACAGAGAATCTTGTTACCGTAATGTGGGCAAACGAGCAGTTCGATTCTAATAAGCCCGATACCTTCTTTGAAGTGGTGGAGTGATGATGGATATTAAATTCGATTATTCAGATGTTGATTTTCAAAATAACGGAAAATTAAAGCTTCTTATTATTGTTGGTACCCGTCCTGAAATAATCCGTCTTTCGGCTGTTATTACAAAATGCCGTAAGTATTTCGATTGCGTTTTGGCGCATACAGGACAGAATTATGATTATAACCTTAACGGCATCTTCTTCAGGGACCTTAAATTAGGCGAGCCTGAGGTGTATATGAATGCCGTGGGTGACGATTTGGGCGCTACAGTAGGCAATATTATTAATTGCTCTTATAAGCTCATGAACCAAATTAAGCCTGATGCCTTGTTGATTTTGGGCGATACCAATTCCTGCCTTTCTGCTATTGCGGCAAAGAGATTGCATATTCCCATATTCCACATGGAAGCAGGCAACCGTTGTAAGGACGAATGCCTGCCCGAGGAAACAAACCGCAGAATAGTTGACATAATATCGGACGTAAACCTTGCTTATTCCGAGCACGCAAGAAAATATCTCCATGAATGCGGTTTGCCTAAGGAAAGAGTTTATGTAACAGGCTCGCCTATGGCTGAGGTTCTTCGCGCTAATCTTGAGGATATAAAAAACAGCGATATTCTCGATAGATTGAATCTTGAACCTAAAAAGTATATACTTCTTTCTGCACACAGAGAGGAAAATATCGACACCGAAAAGAATTTCCTTTCCTTGTTCAACGCTGTAAACAAAATTGCTGAAAAATATAATATGCCGATTTTGTATTCATGCCATCCGAGAAGCAGAAACCGTCTTGAATCCTCCGATTTTAAGCTTGACGAAAGAGTAATTCGTCATGAGCCCTTGGGATTCCACGATTATAATAAGCTTCAAATGAATGCCTTTGCGGTTATTTCCGACAGCGGAACTCTCCCTGAGGAATCAAGCTTCTATACTTCTGTGGGAAATCCTTTCCCTGCGGTTTGCATCCGCACCTCCACCGAACGTCCCGAAGCATTGGATAAGGCGACCTTTGTTCTTGCAGGCATTGATGAAAAATCGTTGCTTCAAGCGGTTGATACTGCGGTAATGATGAACAATGAGCAGGATGACGGCCTTGTGGTTCCCGATTATGCCGATGAAAATGTTTCCACCAAGGTTGTAAAGCTTATCCAAAGCTACACAAACGTCGTGGATAAAATGGTTTGGCGTAAAAACTAAATAAATTTTAAGGGG
>JAZSFY010000250.1:0-1772 GCA_045532415.1 Eubacteriales bacterium
GAGGCGTTGATATTCGACAGCTATTACGATTCCTATAAGGGCGTTGTGGTTTATATCCGTGTTAAGAACGGTAGGATGAAGGTTGGTGACAAGGTTCGGATGATGCACACAGGTGCGGAATTTGAAATTGTTGAGCTTGGTACTCTTTCCACCTTCAGCCTTGACAAAAAGGAATGCCTTGAGGCAGGCGAGGTTGGCTATTTCACAGCAAGCATTAAGAATATTGCAGATACCGATGTTGGCGATACTGTTACATTGGTTGAGAACCCTTGTGAAAAGCCCTTGCCCGGCTTTAAGAAGGCGCAGCCTATGGTTTATGCAGGTATTTATCCTGCTGACGGCTCGAAATACGGTGATTTGAAGGACGCTTTGGA
Organism: Eubacteriales bacterium; assembly: GCA_045532415.1. Lineage (GTDB taxonomy): Bacteria > Bacillota > Clostridia > Oscillospirales > CAG-382 > Coliplasma. The sequence goes on from JAZSFY010000250.1 coordinate 375, forward strand.
CAAGCTTAGGCTGAACGATTCATCCTTTACCTATGAATTGGAAACCTCGGTTGCCTTGGGATTCGGCTTTAGATGCGGATTCCTCGGATTGCTCCACATGGAGATTATCGAGGAAAGGCTTGAGCGTGAATTTATGCTTGACCTTATTACAACTGCGCCCAGCGTTATTTATGAGATTCACAAGACCAACGGCGAGGTTGTTTATATTGACAATCCTACAAATTACCCCGACCCTGCAACTATCGAAACAGCCTGCGAGCCCTTTGTTAAGGCTTCGATAATTACTCCTACCGAATATGTAGGAACAATAATGCAGCTTTGTACCGACAGGCGCGGTGAATATCTTGATATGAAATATATCGACACAAACCGCGCAGAGCTTCATTACCTTTTGCCCTTGAACGAAATTGTTTACGATTTCTTTGATTCGCTGAAATCGCGAAGCAAGGGTTATGCTTCATTGGACTATGAATTTAAGGATTACCGTCCTTCAAAGCTTTCTAAATTGGATATTCTTCTTAACGGCGATGTTGTGGATGCGCTTTCCTTTATTGTTCATTCCGACAGAGCATATCCCAGAGCAAGAAGAATTTGCGAAAAGCTTAAGGATAACATTCCCAGACAGCTTTTTGAGATACCTGTTCAGGCGGCTATCGGCGGAAAGGTTATTGCAAGAGAAACTGTTAAGGCTATGCGAAAAGACGTTCTTGCGAAATGCTACGGCGGTGATATTACCCGTAAAAAGAAGCTTTTGGAAAAGCAGAAGGAAGGTAAGAAGCGTATGAGAACCTTGGGTACTGTTGAGGTGCCTCAGGAAGCATTCATGGCGGTTCTTAAATATGATGACGAATAATATTTCAATTTATGTCCACATCCCCTTTTGTGTGAAGAAATGCGATTATTGCGCCTTTTATTCTATATCGGGGGCATCGGAGGAAATCAAGGAGAAATATTTTCAGGGATTAATTAAACAGATTGATGCATTCGAGACGGTCGCCCCCGTCTCGACAATCTATTTTGGGGGCGGAACACCTCCTGTCCTTGGGATTGAAAGGCTTTCCTTGGTTTTGGAAAGGCTTAAGGAAAAATTTAATATTAAAGACGATTGCGAAATAACCGTTGAGGTTAACCCGAAAACTGTTGACCTTGATGACCTTAAAAGGCTGAAAAAGGCTGGGTTTAACCGATTGTCTATCGGCATACAATCGGCAAGCGACAGAATTTTAGGCTCTATCGGCAGGATACATACCTTTGAGGAAGGAAAAAGATGTATCCGTGACGGTTTTGATGCAGGCTTTGAAAATATAAGCGCAGACGTTATATTTGCTCTGCCCGACCAAAATGTGGAGGAATTTAAAAAAGGCGTTATTGAGATTGCCGAAACAAAGTCGGATCGTA
>JAZSFY010000364.1:0-5593 GCA_045532415.1 Eubacteriales bacterium
AACAGAACCGAGGAAGATATGATAAAAGTCAGAAACCTCGGCAAAAAATCGCCTGAAGAAGTTATCCAGAAGCTTCAGTCTCTCGGCTTGTCGCTTCGCAAATCGGATGACTGTTCCTAGCGCAGCATTAAAATAAGGAGGCAAAGGAAATGCCCGGAACAAGAAAATTAGGCAGACCTACTGCTCATAGAATGTCTATGCTCAGGGGTATGGTCACCTTCCTTCTCGAAAAGGGAAGAATCGAAACGACCGTTACTCGTGCTGCCGAAGTCAGCGCTCTCGCTGATAAAATGATCACTCTCGGCAAGAAGAATACCCTTGTCGCTAAAAGACAGGCTATCGCATTCCTCAAGAAGGAAAGCGTAGTTTATAAACTCTTCACCAAGATTGCTCCCCTCTATGATGAAAGAAACGGCGGTTATACCCGTGTTCTTAAAATCGGTCCCAGAAGAGGCGACGGTGCTGAAATGGCAATCATCGAACTCGTTGGTGCTGAATCCATTTATTCCGCAAACGAAGTAAAGGAAGAAGCTAAGACCGAAGAAAAGCCCGCTAAGAAGGCTAAGAAGGCAGCAGTTAAGGAAGCAGCAGCTGAATAATTCGCTACTGAATAAAATTAAGGATAGGTCAATCGACCTATCCTTTCTTCTTTTGTATGTTGTTTTTTGATTTTATGTTGCTGTTTTTTCGTTTCCATTCAGAGGAAACTCTCTGGATATCGCCTTCAAATTCAAACATTACTATTGCAAACAAAATTTGTGAAATAACTTTAATTATAACGGCAATGGCTTCTATTAAAACAATCGCGATTGTATTGTACAAAAGAAGGTTGGTCAATGTGGAGAAATTAGGGAAACAGCAAAGTATACATAAAACCTTCATTGGAATGGTTATACGGCTTACCAATTCATCCCTCGCTGCACCGATTCCGTGGTCTATCGCTTTTTTCAAAGGTAATAACAGAGGAATCAGACAAACTGTCAGGATAAATGACGGAATTATTGCATAAGAAAAGTCCAACTGTAGTGCATGGGTTTCTATAATTCCGAGAAAATTAGCGACCGTAAAAAAGAAAAACACAACCAAAGTTGCTATCTCTATCCTAAAATATCGCTGTAAACCAAATAACTCTTTGCTTTCGCCCTTGAAAAAACTGTATACATTACGCAATGAGAGATAACGCCCGATGGAAAGAATTGTGGTGATGATAGCAATGACCAGACTTATTATGGAAATTGTGAGGTAGTCATTCCATTGTCGAATTATAATATATATTAAACCCGGGATACTGCATAAAGTAGATATAAGATTAAAAATAATTGCGTAATAAAAACTTTTTGATGTACCGTTCTTCTTTGCAATTTCAAGTAAATATTGCCGTTTTGCCATGAAATCACTCCTTTATATTATGATGATATATCATTCAGCAGAGTTAGTCAAGGTGATTCTCTTTTGGATTCAGTAATGAAAAAGGAATACCCGTAAATTTCCATTATACAGATAAACAGCATTTCTGACATAGAAATGAGAAAATTGGGGATTGCTCTGCCGAAAATGCTGATAAATGCTTCTGTTAAAAAAGCCGATATATCGCTGTCAGGAAGAGAATAACCTCCGATGCCAATAAGGAAATTAAGAAACATCATAAGCAAACCAACAAGCGCGGTTGCGAAAACCAAACATATTGATATAAGCAGTCGTATACCGACTATCAAAACAGTCAGAGAGAAAACAACAGCCGATGCACCTATTGTTTTTTGTGCACATTGGGAAGAACTATTTTTAGCGATTATGAATAAGGAAACCACATATATTAAAGAAAATACTAAAAGCAGGGATAAAATAATATAGTTTATCGCTGTATATTCTTTATTGATTTTTAAACTAATCAAGAAGATTCTTGCCGAAACAGCTAAATTATCGATCAAACCTCCAAGTAAGACTATTATCAACCCATTGGATTTCTGTTTTTTCCCAGAGTGGTATTTATGTAGGGACAATAAACCGTAAAGGATAAAACAGTTTGCGGCAAAAGTGATGATTATAAAAATGATTTGCAAATACAATTCGCAGTTTGGATAGATGCTAAAAGGATTTTCATTTGAATTAACCTGCAAAAAATTGATATAGTAAAAGGATTCACAAAGGCAATTTATAAAAACACCAATAAAATTCAAAATACCTGCCGACTTCAATAAGGTCAAACCGCCGTGACGTTTTACAAATTCATGTATTTTTGCATTGTTCCCGATATACATATTCATCCCTCCTTAATTTCAATATAACAAAAACCTTTACCCAAATCAACACTCAAATTGTTAATTATCAATTGACATTTATCCGCCTTTGTGCTAATGTGTAATAAAACCATAAAAAGGAGTGAATAGTATGGAAAAATTAAAAATTGGGGTTGTAGGCGCAGGCAATATTGCAGTTAACGGACATTTGCCTGCATATAAAAATTGCAAAAATGCGGTTCCTATGGCGATTTGTGATATAGATGCTCAGCGTGCTGAAAAGGCCGCAAAGGATTTCGGTATACCTGGATATTATTCTTCTGTTGAAGAAATGCTTGAAAAAGCGAATATTGATGCTGTTGATATCTGCACCTGGAACAATGCGCATAAGGATGTGCTTATAAAAGCGGCAAATGCAGGTAAACACGTTATGTGCGAAAAGCCTCTTGCCATGAACCTGTCTGATGCGCTCAAAATGGAAAAAGCTGTAAAAGAAACAGGAATCATATTTTTCCTTGCTGTTCCTTCCCGTTTCGGTTATGAAAATATGTATCTTCGTGATATGTATGACCGTGGCGAGCTTGGGGATGTTTATTACGCGAAAACAACTAATGTACGCAGGCGCGGAACACCTACAGGCTGGTTTACTGATAAGAAAACATCGGGCGGCGGCCCTGTTATTGATATAGGTATCCATCGTATTGATGCGGCATGGTATTTAATGGGTACACCAAAGCCTGTTCGTGTTTCTGCTAATGTGTTTAATAAAATCGGCGACTACCAAACAAAAGGCGTAGGCAGATGGCAGGGAACATCTTGTCCCGATAATCAGTTTGACTGTGAGGATTCCGGCGCAGGTGTAATTCACTTTGAAAACGGTGCAACTATGGTTTTTGAGGCAAGCTGGGCTTTGAATGCTCCCGATAAGAGCGAAACCTTAATTTGCGGTACAAAAGCAGGCGCTTCTGTTAATCCTCTTGTAATATACGGCGAACGTAACGACTATCTTTCTACCGATAATATAACAGTTTTTCCCAGCAATAATAAAACAATGCTTGAAATCGAGCATTTTGCAGAATGTGTTTTAAACGGCAACCATAATACAAAATATCCTATCGAGCAGGCTGTTGATATGCAAAGAATCCTTCAGGCTATATATGATTCTGCCGAGCAGGGAAAAGAAATTGTTGTAGGAGAATAATATGAAAAGTTGTATAAGCACTTATAGCTATTACCGCCTTTATCAACAAGGGGTTTATAACCATTTTGATGCAATAGATAAAACAAAAGAGCTTGGCTGTGAGGGTGTGGAATTTGTTTTGGATGATAATCCTCTTGATGGAAGCAACCCCCGTGATTACGCTCTTAAATTAACCGAATATGCAAGAAATAAAGGTCTTGATATTCCGATTTATACAATGGGCTCCAACTTTTTCATAGCAGAACCTGAGCGAGAAGTTGAAAGAGTTTGCAAGCATATTGATATCGCTTCCGAATGCGGTATTCCTTTGCTTCGCCATGATGTGACATACAGCTATTATCCCGAATACGACGGTATCAAATCCTATAAAAAGGTTATCGAAGCGGTGGCGCCTCATATCTCCAAGGTTGCGGATTATGCAAAAACAAAGAATGTGAAAACCTGTACCGAAAATCACGGTAGATTGCTTCAGGATAGTGCAAGAATGCTCGAGCTTTTCGATGCGGTTGACAATAAAAACTACGGTTTTCTTTGTGATATCGGTAATTTTGGCGGTGTAGACGAAAACTGCGCTACTGCAGTTTCCGCGCTTTTGGAGTATGTAGTTCATGTTCACGCAAAGGACAGCTTCACCCGTTCGGGTATGTCCTATAATCCCGGCAGAGGATATGGCGTTTCCCGTGGAGGAAATTACCGCCGTGCTACCATTTTCGGTCACGGTAATGTTCCTACCTTCCAAATCTTGAACGCAATCAAGCGAAGTGGTTATGACGGATATGTTTCAATCGAATTTGAAGGCATGGAGGACACATTAGAGGCAATCTCCATTGGTACCGAAAACCTCCAAAGAATGATTGGCGACATAGAAGGGAAGTAACCCATGAAAATAATAAACGGCAACGTGTTGGACGGTGCCGATAATACTTTTAAAAGGATAAATATAACCATTGAGAACGGCAAAATAATTGCAATGGATAAATCTGTTGAGGGTGACAATTTTAATGCAGAGGGCTGTTATGTAATACCCGGCTTTATTGATACTCATATACATGGCTGTGTGGGTGTTGAATTTGCTTCTCCCTCCGAGGATTTTTCTCCTGCTCAGAAATGGCTTGCGTCCCAAGGTATAACAGGTTTCGCTGCAACAATTCGTTCTCTTCCTTTAGAAAGAATAATTGCCGCAGAGCATAATATTATAAAGGAAGCACAAAAGGAGCCTTGCGGTGCAAAGGTTCTCGCCATAAATTTAGAAGGACCGTTTATATCCTTTTCGAAAAGCGGTGTAATGAATCCTCCTCAAATAGAATGTAACCGAGAATCGGTTCGGCTTCTTTCGGATGAATCCAATGGCTTATTAAAGCTTATGACCATTGCTCCCGAAAGAGAAAATTCTTATGAGGCTATAAAGGAAGCGGTTGCTTGCGGTGTTAATGCTTCTATGGGGCATACAGAATCCGATTATGAAACAGCAAAGGGTGCTATTGATGCCGGTGCCTGCCGCGGAACCCATGTTTTTAATGCAATGCGCCCATTTTCTCACAGAGAAACAGGTGTTTTAGGTGCTGTGCTTACCGATGATAGGGTTAATTGCGAAATGATATGCGACCTTGTTCATCTGGACGAGGCTGCAATAAAGCTTGTTTATCGGGCTAAGGGACATAAAAACATTACTCTTATAAGCGATACAGGCTTTATGTCGGGGTTACCGGACGGTGAATATCTTGTTGATGGCCGAACTCGTATCGTAGAAAATGGTGTTTGCAGGAATAAGGAAGGAAGAATTGCAGGAAGCTGTGTTTCTATGCTTGCAGGTGCAAGAAATCTTTTAACATTAGGTATTCCTATGGAAGAAATTTCGGTTATGGCATCTTTAAATCCTGCAAAAGCTATTGGTGTTGATAGAGATACAGGCTCTATTGAAATAGGAAAATATGCAGATTTAATTATCTGCGATAATAAATTTAATATTAAAGCCGTGTTCGTAAACGGCAAAAAGGTGTGAAATGATATACAGAATAGGCGTAGATATCGGCGGCATGAGTGTAAAGCTTGGTGTGGTTGATGAAAATTTTAATGTACTTGAAAAAAGAAGATTTCCTACAGGAAAAAACTGCACATCCGTTGACATTGTAAATGGAATCGTGGTTAATTGCAG
>JAZSFY010000011.1:0-4693 GCA_045532415.1 Eubacteriales bacterium
AACGTTCGCGTTACCAACACTGCAAGAACAACCAAATCTCTTTCCGACACCTTGAAGGTTGCTTTCAAGGGCGGTTCCGTTATGGGCCTTTGCGTATCTGGCTGTGCCCTTCTCGGTATTTTCATTGTTTTCATCATTTTCGGCGTTGCTCTCGGTCAGATCGATGCTTCTGTTGACGGTGTTCAAGCTGCATCCTGCAAGAGTATCCTCGGCATGATCAGCGAAAACCTCAACTTCGGTGCAGGCTTCACCATGACCCTTTCCGGTTATGCTCTCGGCTGCTCCATCATCGCTATCTTCGCTCGTATCGGCGGCGGTATCTACACCAAGGCTGCTGACATGGGTGCTGACCTTGTTGGTAAGACCGAAGCTCACATTCCCGAAGACGACCCCAGAAACCCTGCTACCATCGCAGACAACGTTGGTGACAACGTTGGCGACGTTGCCGGTCTTGGCTCCGACCTTCTCGAAAGCTATGTTGGTGCGCTTCTTTCCGGCGTAATCCTTGCTATTGAGCTTTTCTCCAAGCACGTTTTCGGCAACACCGAAATGCTCAAGGCTATGATCTACTTCCCCCTCGCATTTGCTGCTGCAGGTCTTATCTCCTGCGTAATCGGTATCGCTTCTCTCTTTGTTCGTAAGAAGCTTTCCGACAATCCCCACAAGGAACTCAACGGCGCTACATACATTTCCGCAATCCTTACAATGGTATTCGGCGCTGTTATCGCATATTTCTCCTTCAACAAATTCGGCGGCATGATGATCGAAGGTTATGACAACCTTTCTGTATTCGATTCCGTTGAATTCCACATCGGTTGGATTTCTCCTTGGGTTGCTGCTGCTATCGGTATCGTTGCAGGTATCGTTATCGGTAAGATCGCTGAGTATTACACCAGCTACGACTACAAGCCCACCAAGGAACTTTCCTCTGCTTCTATCGAAGGCTCCGCACTTACCATTACTCAGGGTCTTGCACTTGGTATGATCTCCTGTATGCTTCCCTGCGTAGTTCTCGGCGTTGCAATCTACGCTTCCTACCTCCTTTCCGGTATGTACGGCGTTGCTGCTGCAGCTATCGGTATGCTTTCCTTCGTTGCTACCACCGTTTCTGTTGACTCTTACGGTCCTATTTCCGACAACGCAGGCGGTATCGCAGAAATGTCTTACCTCGATCCCTCCGTTCGTGAAATCACCGACGAGCTCGACGCTGTTGGTAACACAACTGCTGCTATCGGTAAGGGCTTCGCAATCGGCTCCGCTGCTCTTGCAACCCTTTCCATGATGACTTCCTACATCTTCGCTTACACTCCCGCACCCGAAGTTCCCAACTACGCTGAAGGCGCTCTCGATAAGATCGCTCTTAACGTTATCGAGCCTGCAGTTCTCGTTGGTGCAATCGTTGGTGCTGCACTTCCCTTCATGTTCTCCGGTATGCTTATCGAAGCAGTTGCTAAGGCAGCTAGAAAGATGGTTGAAGAAGTTCGCCGTCAGTTCAGAGAAATCAAGGGTCTTATGGAAGGCAAGGTTCTTCCCGACTACAAGACCTGTATCGAAATCTCCTCTCAGGGCGCTTTGAAGGAAATGCGTGTTCCCGCTATCTTCTGTATCGCATTCCCCGTTGTTTGCGGTTTCGTATTCGGTGCTGAATTTGTTGGCGGCGTTCTCGTTGGTGCAACAATTTCCGCTATCATGTTGGCTCTCTTCTGCGGTAACGCAGGCGGCGCTTGGGACAACGGTAAGAAATATATCGAAGTTGGCGGCGTTGAAGGCCAGAAGAAGGGCGGCGACGCTCACAGTGCAGCTGTTGTTGGTGACACTGTTGGTGACCCCTTGAAGGATACTGTTGGTCCTTCTCTCGACATTCTTATTAAGATCATGAGTACAATCTCTCTCGTTACTGTTGCAGCTTTCGCTAACAATAACTTGCTCAGCTTGCTCGGTCTTTAATCTGAATTAATAAACGCAATTTTGGATGCGGTGGGTAATTCCACCGCATCTTTTTTTGAGGAAATTCAATACATCTACTTGATTATTCTTCCAATCGGTGTTAAAACTATCTAGGACAAAAAACCGCTATTCCCTCGGAGGCAAAACCATTATGATAATCGACTTTCATACACACATATTTCCCGACGCATTGGCTCCCAAGGCGATTGCTTCACTTCAGGCAACCGCACAAATGCCTGTAATGTTTGACGGCACAGCAGAAGGATTATTGGGCTTGATGAATCAGGAAAAAGTTGATAAATCTATCATATTAAATACCGTAACTAATGTTAAGCAGGCTCAAAAGGTCAACGCCTTTGCCTTGGAAACAGACAGAAAATATGAAAGCCTTATTCCCTTCTGCTCTCTCCACCCCTTGTGCGAAAATCCCTCGGAAACCTTAAAAGCATTAAAAGAATCGGGCTTTAAGGGCATAAAGCTCCACCCCGACTATGTAGGAATCGAATTTGATGACGAAAGAACCGAGCCTCTCCTTGGCGCTATCCAAGAATTGGAGATGCCTGTTGTTATCCACGCAGGCTATGACCCTGTTTCTCCCGAAAAAATCCATGCATCCTGCGATTCCATTTTAAGGGTATTGGAAAAATTCCCCAAGCTTATTCTTATTGCGGCGCATTTGGGCGGTGTTAACTGCTGGGACGAGGTCGCCGAAAAGCTTTGCGGCAAAAATCTTTATCTTGATACAGCATTTTGCTGTGAAAGAATCGGCATAACAGTAGAGCAAGGCAAGAAAATTTTCCAAAAGCATCCCCATGATAGAATACTTTTCGGCTCGGATGCACCTTGGGCAAAGCCCTCGGAAATACTGGAATTTCTCGGCAAGCTTGGTCTTAGCGAGGATTCCTTGGAATTGATACTCCACAAAAACGCCGAAAGACTTCTCGGACTGTAATATCATCTGTTTTTTATATATTCCACAAAACAAAAGGCATTAATTTGTGATTTTTAACAAATAGCGAAATGACACTTGATTATTTGACAAATCGGTGATATAATTATCAGTAACTAAAGCTGGAACATTCTGTCCGGAGGTTACTATGAAAAAAATTCTTTGTCTCATGCTTTGTCTTATGTTCTGTGTCGGCACTCTTGCGGGCTGCGGCGGATTGAAGGAAGACGAAAAGGGTGCAAACATCCGTATGTTTCTTTCCGATTATCCCTACACACTCGACCCTGCCGTAATTCAGCTCAACAGCGATGTTGACCAGATTCTTTCCTTGATCTTCGAGCCCCTTACAACAATCGATGAAAAGGGCAAGCTTCAGGAAGGTCTTGCTACCGAATGGTACTACGATTACGATGAAATTTATCAGGAACACAAAATGTACTTCGAATTGAAGGAAACATTTTGGAGCGATAACCGTAAGGTAAGCGCAGATGACGTTATCTACGCTTGGAGAAGAATTCTTTCTCCCGAAATGGACAGCCCTTACGCTTCCCTTCTTTATGCTATCAAGGGCGCAAGAGATGTTAAGTCCGGCGTTGGCACAATCGACGATTTGGGCCTTGCTGCTGTTGACGATACCCTCTTGGAGGTTACCTTTGAAAAGGATTACTTCGCAGGCGAATATGTTTGCGACCTTTTTGCAGAACAGGTTTCCAACATCCACTTGGCTCCCTGCCGTGAGGACGTTGTAACACGTTGCGAAAAGAATAATGAAGACTGGGCAGGCAGCTCTGCAAATATCGTTTGTAACGGTAAATTCAGAGTTCAAACAATGGATATGCCCCGTAAGGCAAAAGAAGGCGAAGATGACTTCAACTCCAACTTCACCTGCAAGCTCGTTCTCGAACGCAACTCTTATTATATGCGCGAGGAAGACGACGATATAGATGAATATGTAAATCCTTACCGTATCACCTGCTATTACTTCGAAGGCCAGAAGGATTTCTATGAGGAAAACGGCAATACTCAGGAAATCTTCCAGGCCAACCGCTTCAACAGCGGCGAGCTCTTCTACCTCAGCGCTTTCGAAAAGCAGACATACGACTATTATAAGAACTCTAAGGATTACGACTTTGTAACATCCAAAACCACCAACGGATTTGCTTTCTACTTCAATACAGCAAACGAAATTCTTTCCGATGCTAACGCTCGTAACGCTCTCTCTGCCGCACTTGACAGAAACGTTATAGCAACCGAAGTTACCGGCACAGGCGAAATTCCTGCAACCGGTTATGTTCCCAACGGTGTATTTGATACTACATACAAGACCGATTTCCGTGAAGTTGGCGGCGCATATTACAACACCGCTTCCGACATGACCAAGGCAGAGGAATACCTCTCCAAAGCAGCAAAGAAATCCGGCACTCTTACAATTACCTATCTCATTCCTCAGAACGCTACCACAATTAAGCAGCACGGCAGAGATATCGCATACAACAACGTATACGATGCAATTGTAGGCAAGGCAGGCGAATATTGGGAATCCCTCGGCTTCGATATTAAGTATCGCGGTCTTAACCCCGAAGATTACCAGGCAGCTCTTATTGCAAGAGATTATGATATTATCGGTGTAAACATCAACAGCGGATCCGCAGATGCATTCAACTATCTCGCTCCCTTCGCTAAGGAATATAGCGGTACAAGTGTTATTGTTGACAACTCGGTTGCAAACGATGAAGAAATCTTCAACACTCACTACACCAACCTTGACGATGCATCCTACAGCGAAATCATCACCAA
>JAZSFY010000120.1:0-9245 GCA_045532415.1 Eubacteriales bacterium
GCAGGCAACAATAGCGGAAATGATACAAGCAAAAGGGGTTATTCTTTTTTTAAACATTAAAACACTTCTTTAATTAACAATATCCCGAGGAATAATATTCGGGCAAATAATAGTCGGGGTCGTCATAATAACCGCTAAATCCCGACGAGCTGCTTCCTGCAAGGACACCGAAATGGAGGTGATACCCTGTGGAGCGGCCTGATGTACCAACGTGAGCGATAAGGTCACCTGTTTGGACAATATCACCGACCTTTACCTCAAAGGTATTATACCAGCTGCTGCCCCAATCCAAATGGGCATAGAGGGTTGAAATACCGTTGCCGTGGTAAATTATAATACAGTTGCCATAGCCGCCAAATTCGGTTGCCATTGTAACTATACCGCCCTTTGCCGCAAGAACCGGAGTTCCTCTGGCGCAGGCAATATCGTGGCCGTTATGATATTTTGTTTCTCCTGTAAAGGGGTCGCTTCGCCAGCCAAAATAGCTTGTCATAACATAATAGCAATTCTTAACAGGCCATACATAGCCTTGTCCCGAAACGTCGGGAAGCATTGCTTCGTCAAGCTCGGCTTCCAATTCCTCAAGAATGCTTTCGATGTTGGCACGTTCGCTCTTAAGGGTGCTGAGCTGATTGCGTATTTCGCTGATTTTGGTATTCTTGCTTGCATACTGAGAATTAAGCTCCTCAATATCAAGACCAAGGCGCTCTGCGGTTGTTTCAAATTCCTTAACGCGGTTTTCTCGGTCAAGCTTAGATTGGTTAAGCTGAATAAGGTGACCGTCATATTTAGACTGAGCCTCGGCATATTCTGCGTCCAGCTCCTCCATTTCCGCCATAGAAGCCTGAATTTCCTTAATGAGCTGGTTGGCGGCATTCATTATATCATTGAAATTATCACGTCTTGTTAGATATTCCGAAATGTTTTTAGAGGAAAAGAGAAGCTCGAAGGAATTGGTGTCGCTGTTTTCATATATGAACTGCATAAGCTTTTTATACATGGAAACGCGATATTCATAATCGGATTTAATACCAGCCATTTCTGCCATAAGGTTAGAGCGCTTAAATTCATAAGACTCCAAAATAAGGGTATTGGCATCGATTTGAAGCTCTAATGCCTCAATTTCGGCTTGGTATTGCATCAAAAGCTCGGTTGTTTGACCTGTTTGGGTTTTCAATTCGTTGATATTTCCCGAAATATCCGAAAGCTCATTGCTTAATTCATAAAGAAGGCTTTGGAATTTTGAAATATCCGAATCGTATTTGTCAAGAAGGTCCTCATAGCTGCCGATATCGGCTTCGATTTCTTCAATAGTTCTCGCCTCTGCGAAGGAAAATGTTCCGCTGAGCAGAAGACTAAAAACAAGAAACAGCAAGAGGAATTTTTTAATATTTTTCTTCATTAATTCTGCTCCATGGATAAATCACGCCTTGAGATATTTTCTCAAGGAAATACCCGAGGCAACTATGCCCGCGAAAAGACCTATGGCAACAAAGCCAAGGGCTACAATAAGGGCATATTCAGAGAAGGGCGCGGAAATAATTCCTCCTGTTGTGCCTGTGGCAGAGGAAATTATGTCCTTGAATAGATATTCGTACAAATAATATTGGATACCATAGGAGATTGCCGCAGAGAAAAGACCGATTATTGCGCCTTCAACCATAAAGGGCATACGGATAAAGCTCTTGGTTGCGCCAACCAAACGCATAAATTTGATTTCGTTTTCTCTTGCCGCAACGCCAAGCTTGATTGTATTCATAATAACAAACAAAGCGATAAGCAAGAAGATACCCAAAAGCCACAAGCCTGCAAGGTAAAGAGTATTTTTAATATCCATTACATTGCCGTAAAGCTCGATATTGTCCTTGATATCCTCGGTTTTAACCGCATCCTGCTCAACCTTGGTTTCGATTGTTTCCATTGTGATAGGATCGGTTGTCTGGTTGACCTTAACTATGGTAATTTCGTCAATTTGGTTCTTTACCTTAGTAACCTCGTCGAAATCCGAAAGGTTAATAAAGGTTATTCTAAAGCTTGCTCTGAGAGGATTGTCCTGAACGGTGTCGTTAAAGTCACCTGCGTCACCTTGATTGCCGTAATGGCTGTCGTATTCAAGGATATCCTTAAACCAATCCTCGTCGGGATACATTTCTGCCATCATTTTTAAATGCTCGTCGGCAGAAATATATTTGAAATTGTCGTATTGGGGAATGGTTTCTCCGTCAACCCAATCGGATTTGGTCCAATCGATTATGGGAGAATCATTACATATCTGTGCAAGCTTATCGGCAATTTCCTTAATTTGAGGCTCTTGATAATCCTTATCAAGCATAATCTCGATAACGTTAAGGTTATCAATGGCATTGAAATTGCGGTCGATTGTATCAATAACAAGATAGAAGGTTCCCACAAGTATCATGCAGGCTATCAAAACCAGCATAGATGCTGTTGTCATAACTCTGTGGCGGAAAACGCCCTTAAAGCCCTGACCGATATTATAAAATATTGTTCTTGGTTTCATTCCTTGTCCCCTCCTTTTTCTTCCTGAGAAGCATTGAGCGGAGGAACAGGGGCATAGCCCTGAGGCTTGATGTCGGCAACAAGCTTACCGTTTTCGATTCGGATGATACGCTTTTTATAGGACTCTACAATAGACATATCATGAGTGATAACAATAACGGTTTTGCCAAGCTTGTTGATACGGAGCAAAAGCTCCATAATGCCCTCGGACATTTCGCCGTCAACATTACCCGTAGGCTCGTCGGCTATGATTGTATCGGGGTTGTTTACCAATGCTCTCGCAAAGGCAACGCGCTGCTTTTCGCCGCCCGAAAGCTGGGTAGGAAAGGCATTGCTTTTATGTCCCAAGCCAACCACGTCAAGGAAGAAGGGAACGCGCTTTTTGATAAGCTTGGGCTTTGCACCTACAACTCGCATTGCAAATGCAACATTTTCATAAACCGTCATTTTATCAAAAAGCTTGAAATCCTGAAAGACAACGCCCATTGTACGGCGAAGCTTGGGGATGCGGAAGGCTCTTATTTTATGTAATTGGAATCCGTTGATTTCAAGCTTGCCCGAGGAAATGCGCTCCTCGCATATTAAAAGCTTGGTCAACGTGGTCTTACCTGCACCGGAATGGCCCACGAGGAAAACAAATTCGCCGTCCTCGATTTGAAGGGACACGTCGCTTAATGCGGCTGTTCCGTTGGGATAGACCATTGAAACATTTTCAAAATTTATCATTTTTATACCTATTAATAAATGGAGGGCTTGCTGATGAGATATTTCTTAACCATAAGAGCAACCTTGAAGGTTATTGCATGGTCAAATTCGCGAAGGTCAAGACCTGTAAGCTTTTTGATTTTTTCAAGACGGTAAACAAGAGTGTTACGGTGAACAAAAAGCTTTCTGGAGGTTTCGGAAACGTTAAGGTTGTTATCAAAGAAGGCGTGGATTGTTTGGAGAGTTTCTCTGTCGAGGCTTTCCAATGAACCGCGCTTGAATACCTCCTGAAGGAACATTTCGCAAAGTGTTGTAGGCAACTGATAAATAAGTCTGCCGATGCCGAGGCTTTCATAATTGATAACATTCTTTTCGGTATCGAATACCTTACCAACCTCCAACGCAACCTGAGCATCCTTATAAGAACGCGCAAGCTCCTTTACATTGGAAACGATAGAGCCGATACCTATATGCACCTTAAGATAAAATTCTGCCTGAACTGTATCAACAATGCTCTTTGCAATGTTTTCGAGAGTTTTGGTGTCGTTAGGTGTCTTAACCTCTTTAACCAAAACAATATCCGATTCGCCAACATTAATAACATAATCGTGAGCCTTATCGGGGAACATATTCTGGATAACGTCGTAAGGAATAACCTCGCCTGCATTCATAAAGCGAATAAGAATTACAGCACGGTTAACCTCGCTGTCAAAGCGAAGCTCCTTGGATTTGATATAAATATCGCCGGGAAGGATATTATCGAGAATTATGTTCTTGATAAAGTTGGTCTTATCATATTTTTCGTCATAAAGTGTTTTGATATTGGAAAAAGAAACCGAAAGCAATGCGGAAATGCTTTTTGCAATATCATCCTCGCCTTCTACAAAGACGATATATTCGATTCTTGCATGGGAGCCGATGGGACGGTAGGTATAAGAGTCGATAACTAAGGTTTCATAGTTATAGGAAAGGTCATCAAGAATCTCCTTATGGGAGCTTCCGATTTTTTGAAGCTGGCTGCAGGCAATAACAACGCCCTTATCGTCGATAATACCGATTTCGCGGTCAACCGCTTCCCTCATTTGGTAGATCAATCCCTGAAATAGCTTATTGCTCATTTTGCTTTCTCCTTATCTTTGTTATGTCAAATAAATACTTTACGACTATTACATGTCTATACATAGTAATTTTATCTCAAAATTCCCTTAAATGCAAGGGTTTTTACAAAATTGCCACAAAACAAAAGCCGTTTTTTTGTATAAATTGCCGCTTTTTTCCTATTTTTTCCTTTTTTGCCCTCGGATTGTTAACAAAATGTGAACATAAAGAAAAAAACACAGACGCCTATCAAGAAGCATATCTGTGTTTTTATCATTTTAAATCGGAAATTATTGAGAATCGACAGCCTTCATTTCATCCGAGGAGGAGGCTTGGCTGTTTATCTCCGAGGGGTCATGGAAGGTCGGAACAGTTTGAACAATCGCCGCCTTCACCTTGGCAGAGCCAAGCTGATTTTTGGATTCCTCAACTGCATCAAAAAGCAGCTTTAGCTTTTCTTCCACAGCCTCTCTTGTTAAGGGAGCATCCCTTTCGATAAATATCATGTTATTTTCGGTTTTATCAAGAGTTTCGGTTTTCATCAAAAGCTCTTCATAAAGCTTTTCGCCGGGGCGCAAGCCAATTTCCTCTATTTTGATATCCACGTCAGGCTCAAAGCCCGAAAGCCTTATCATATTACGGGCAAGGTCGTAAATTCTAACAGGCTTGCCCATGTCGAGAACAAAAAGCTCGCCCTTTTTCGCCATTGCGCCCGCCTGCATAACAAGCTGGCTTGCCTCGGGAATTGTCATAAAATAGCGGATTATACGCTTGTCGGTAAGGGTAACAGGGCCGCCCTGAGCGATTTGACGCTTGAACAAAGGAATAACCGAGCCGTTGGAGCCGAGAACGTTACCAAAGCGCACTGCCGCAAAGGAGGTTTTGCTGTCGGAACGGCATTGAACAATCATTTCACAAAGGCGCTTGGTGGCGCCCATAATGTTTGTAGGGTTAACAGCCTTGTCGGTAGAAATAAGGATAAACTTCTCTACCCCGAATTTTTCAGCCATGTCGGCTGTGTTATATGTGCCGCCAACATTGTTTTTAATTGCCTCGCATCCGCTTTGCTCCATAAGAGGAACATGCTTGTGTGCGGCAGCATGGAAAACAACATCGGGACGGTAGTTTGCAAAAATACATTCAAGACGGTCGCGGTCGCGAACCGAGCCTATCTCCACAGAAAGAGCCAAATCATCACCATAAGCACGGGAAAGCTCCTGCTGGATGTCATAGGCGTTGTTTTCGTATATGTCGAAGATAACCAATCTTTTGGGAGAGCATTTTGCTATCTGACGGCAAAGCTCGCTTCCGATAGAGCCGCCACCGCCTGTTACAAGAACAGTTTTTCCGTTATAATAGGCAAAATCCTCGTTATTGTCAATTTTAACCGGCTCGCGGAAAAGAAGGTCCTCGATTTGAAATTCACGAATTGTAGGCTTGGCATCGGTATTGCCCGAGGCATCGCGAACGGGGATATCGTAAAGCTTGATTTTGCATCCCGTTAAGCTGTAAAAATCATAAAGACGGGAGGCTTCCTCGCTGTCGAGGTTTGCGATTGCAATAAAAATTTCGCTTACATTGTTGCGGTTGATTTGCTCAAAAACCGAGGAGGTTTCGGCAAGGACGGGAAGATTATAAACACGGGAGCCAACCTTGGCATTATCCTTATCAATGAAGAAAACCGGCTTGTAAATCGAGCGCTTGTTATTGGAAAGGTCGCTTGCCAAAAGAGAGCCAAGCTGACCTGCGCCTACAATGGCAACATTGATTGCAGGGCCGGAATCGGTATCATAAGCATTATGACGCTTATAGACCAAGCGATAGGTTAAACGGGACATTACGGTTGCAAGGGCGCTGAGAGAGGCAACGATTACAAAATGCCATATACCCGAATAAAGCCAAATTGCACGGGACACAAGGAGAGCAAAAATGCTTCCCCAGAAATCGGCAAATATAAGATAGAAGTAGGATTTTGTACTGGTATATCTCCAAACGTTGGAATAGCATCTGAATATAAAACGCGAGCCCAGCAGGGATACAACAAGCAACACAGAATTGCCGATATATTCCTCCATGGGATAAACAGGAGAGGTATCAAAAATCTTGGTTGCCCAAAGATATATCAGGTTAATTACAAGAATACAAAAAACGTCAAAGAGAATCAAAATAGGTTTTCTCAATTTGCTGTTTTTAAAAAGAAAGGTCACGAAGTCCACTCCCCGATTCCAAATTTTCGTACATATTCATACATTGTTAATATAACACAGCTATTAAAAAATGTCAACAGATTACATAAATAGACATAAATTGGAGGCAAAAACAAACGAGGGGCAAATTGCCCCCCGTAATGTTATTGATTTTGTTAGTCCAATTTGAATAAGGCACAACTCTCGCGGAGAAGCGATTTCAATTTGATTAGAGTACGCCGCGGGAACGAAAAAACGGGCGGAGACAAGCCCCGCCCCTACAATATTAACTATAACAATCCGAACAAACTACGGCTCTCGCGGAGAAGCGATTTCAATTTGAACAAGGTACGCCGCGGGAACTAAAAAAGATAGCCTTGCTTGTAGAGAAGCTCTGCGCCGAGAACTGCGCCGCCTGCTGCACCGCGAAGGGTGTTGTGAGAAAGGCAATCAAACTTGTAATCGAAGATTGTATCCGCGCGAAGTCTGCCGATAGAAATACCCATACCGCCGTAAAGGTCACGGTCAAGACGAGTTTGAGGACGGTTGTCTTCTTCGAAATAGGTGAGGAACTTTTCGGGTGCATGAGGAAGCTGGAGTCTTTGTGCTTCGCCTACATATTCAGCCCAGTCCTTCTTGATTTCTTCAATAGAGGGCTTGTTTTCAAAGGATACGGAAACAGCCGCAAGGTGACCGTCGGAAGCAGGAACGCGGATACACTGAGCAGAGATAAGAGGAGCTTCGGCATTAACGATAACGCCGTTTTCAACCTTACCCCAAACCTTCAAGGGCTCCTTTTCGCTCTTTTCTTCTTCGCCGCCGATATAGGGAATAACATTGTCGAGCATTTCGGGCCATGTGTCGAAATTCTTGCCTGCGCCGGAGATTGCCTGGAAGGTTGTAACGTTAACAGCCTTAATGCCGTATTTACGGAGAGGCTCGAGAGCAGGAACATAACTCTGGATTGAGCAGTTAGGTTTTACAGAGATAAAGCCCTTCTTTGTACCAAGACGCTTTTTCTGAGATTCTATAACTGCGGTGTGAGCATAGTTGATTTCGGGAATAAGCATGGGAACATCCTCAACACCACGGCAAGCGGAGTTGTTGGAAACAACGGGAATTTCAGCCTTTGCATAAGCTTCTTCCAATGCTCTTGTTTCTGCCTTGGGCATATTAACAGCACAGAAAACAAAGTCAACATGAGGCTTTACGCTTTCGATATCCTCTGCGTTAAGAACAACCATGTTAGCGATTTTTTCGGAAATAGGAGTGGACATCATCCATCTGCCCTTAACCGCTTCGCCATAGGTCTTTCCTGCGGAGGAGGGGCTTGCTACAAGAGCGGTAAGCTCAAAATAGGGGTGGTTTTCGATAAGAGTGATGAATCTTTGGCCAACCATACCTGTTGCGCCAATGATACCTGCTCTGATTTTATTCATTGTAAAGTACCTTCTTTGTGAATTAGATAATAGATAAGCGTTAAATTAAGTCTTTGTAAATGCCGGGGTAGCTGTTTTCGATAACGATTGCGTTAGCCAGCTTTTTATAGAAGTCAACAGGGCCTGCGCTTCCGATAATGGCATAGCCATATCCCTCGTCACGCATAGCCTCCATACAGCGAAGGAAAATAGCACCGCCGATTCCCTTTCCTCTTGCCGCCTCGGAAACACCTGTGGGGCCAAAGAAGTTTCTGTATGTACAATCGTAACCGCCAAAGCCAAGGATTTCCTTGGTGTTGGTATCATAAGCGATAAAGCAGCTTACGGGATGATGAGTGAAAGCGGCGGAGATTTCGTCTGCCCAGCCGTCTTCAAATTCTTTTCTAACCCATTCGACGATTTTTGTTTTATTGGGAGTCATTGCACGGAGGAGCTTGATACCCTTATCCTCCAATTTCTTATAAAGGGGAGCGCTATCGGGAAGTTCATAAAGTTTAACGAGCATATCGGGCATGATGAATACCTCCAAATTATATTTTAATATTTAAAGGACTGCTGCCGAATTTGCAGCAGCCCTTTTTTAGACCAAATTATTTCTTTTCTGCTTCTTCCTTCTTCTCTACATAGGTGAGCTTCATTGTGGAGAACTTATCCTGAAGCTTCTTGATAGCTTCGGTATCATCAGCAGCCTTTGTGCCAACGATGTCGAGAGCGATGGATGTTGTAGAGGGGAAATTGTTAGCAATGGGAGAAAGGTCAGCCAACTCTTTGTTGTTGGTAAGAGTAAGAGTTGTGAGAGAGGTGAGCTTGCCAACAGCGGTGATGTCGGAAACATTGTTGTCAGCAAGGTTGAGAGTTGTAAGAGTTGTAACCTTTTCGAGAGCAGATATATCGGAAACCTTGTTATTGGAAAGGTTAAGTGTTGTCAAAGCCTTTGCGCCTGCAAGACCG
Organism: Eubacteriales bacterium; assembly: GCA_045532415.1. Classification (GTDB taxonomy): domain Bacteria; phylum Bacillota; class Clostridia; order Oscillospirales; family CAG-382; genus Coliplasma. Next base: position 8,900 of record JAZSFY010000120.1, read on the forward strand.
CTTATGTCAGCGATTTCGTTATCGTTAAGTGTGAGGCTTGTAAGCTTTTCACAATCGGTAACGTCGGGAGCCTTTGTGAGGGCGTTGTTGTATGCAGTAACAGAGGTGAGCTTCTTAAGTCCCTTAATAACGAGCTCCTTAAGACCTGTCTTAGGTTCTTCGGTCTTATCTTCTTCCTTAGATTCTTCCTTGGATTCGTCCTTAGATTCTTCCTTGGATTCTTCCTTGGAATCTTCCTTTTCTTCTTCCTTTTCTACGTAGATAGAAAGCTCGGTAAGCTCGGTACAGCCTGTAAGGTCAAGCTTGCCGTCGAGAGTATTGTTGTAAGCTTCAATCTTGGTAAGCT
>JAZSFY010000266.1:0-3024 GCA_045532415.1 Eubacteriales bacterium
TGGCTACGATCCGACTTTATAATGCTTATGCAAGTGATTTAATGTGAGGATTATATGAAAAAGCAGAAAAGCATAAAGCAGCCTACAAGGTCTATCAAGCGCAGAAAGCCTATAAAATTAATGTCAAAAGGGAAATCTATCGCCATGATGATTGTCTGCGGTTTAATAATCGCTGGTGCGATTGCCATTTTGGCATACATGGGCATGAACGGGCAGATTGAATTAACATAATTTTTAATTCCCGCGGTGTAGCTTTTTCAAATCGAAAGCGCTTCTCCGCGTGAGTTGTAGTTTTTTCCAATTTAGATGTTTTGAATCATTCCCAAAAACAGCGTATGCTGTTTTTGCATCTGAAGTTTTTGGTGCACCTTTTTGCAAAAAGGTGCGAAAAGTTTTCTAATTCCCGCGAGGTAGCCTTTTCAAACCCCGAGATACAAAAAAGAGCAGTTCGATTTTGAACTGCTCTTGATTTTTATAGTTGTTTTATACCTTTTGGGCGATTTTGCTTTCGATATATGCCAAAACCGAGGCCTTTTCGATGTTAAGAGAAGCGGCAAGCTCGCCGAAAAGAAGGTCCTCTGCCTTTTTGAGAAAACGCTCGTCGATTGCCGAAAGCTTTCTTTTCTGCTGGAGGGTTTTCTGCTTTTTGTGGTAAATGGATTTTGTAAGGCGGACAAGCTCTATACAATCGTGAAGCTTTACGATTCTGTCGTATTCCTCGGAAAGAAGCCTTGGAGAAGCCGCATTAAAGGTCGCTGCCTCAACCGATTCGATTTCGGAAACGAGCTTTTCGGCTTGGTCAAATGTGAGAACAGGGCGCATAAAGACCGATTCATTATCGGCAGGCGTAAAAATAGTACAGCTTTGGTAGACAGGCTCCAGCTTATAGCAATTCTGAACCTCTCCGAGAAAATCCTTTTCTACAATATCCAAAACTCTGCAAACGCCGGTTTCGCCGTAAATAATCAAATCTCCAATCTTAAATCTCATAAAATAACCTCACTTACAAAGCACGTTTTAAGTGCAACGGCAAGGGCAATAACCCACTTTATGTCTAAATTATAGCACAAATTTGGATTTTTTTCAAGGATTTTTTCGTTGAAGGGATGGAGAAATTTTCGTTAGGCAAACAAAAAACTGCGGTGAGCGTTGAAGCCTGTCGCAGTTAAACTGTATAGAAAAAGCTTTTGAGCATTATTTTCTTTGGGATTTTAAGGGTATTTCTTTTCAAAAGAAATACCCTTAATTAACGATTAAACACTTTAATCAAACTGTTGCGCCGGCGAGAACGTTTTCCTTAAGGATAATATTCTGGAAGGTTTCCTTAATAAGGGAATGTCCCTCGGAGCTGGGGTGGATTCCGTCAAGACCAATCATGTTCTGCATGGAACGGTGTGCAAGGAAGTTGGAGCGAAGGTCGAGAATAGGGCATTGAGTGAGGGCAGCCACCTTCTCGGCAATACGGCTGTAATATTCCTGCCAACGGGCAATGCGGTTCACGTCGCCCATCCAGTTCATAAGGTTTTCGAAATTCAATCCGCGGGAGATCCAATTCATAAATTTATTGGAATCAATGGGAACAAGGTTGCATATTGCAACGGTTGCGCCCTTGCTTCTTGCGTATTCAACCATTTTAAGGTAGGTTTCCTGAAATTTTTCGGCAGGCGTGTTGGGAAGAAAGCTTCCGTCGGGGTTTTCGGCAACCGCCGCCCAGTTGTAATTGCAATCGTTTCCGCCGTATTCGAGAATTACAACGGTATCCTCGTCGCAATCCTCCAATGTATCCTGCATTATTTTATATCCCTGCTCGATGGTTGCGCCCATTTTGCAGTTGTTTTCAACCTCGATTCCGTTCTCTGTCAATTCGTCGAAGCGATATCCAAAAAGCTTATATCTCTGAAGCTCCTCGTTATACATTACACCCTTGAGAATAGAATCTCCGTAAATTTTGATTTTTTTCAATTGACCGATTTCCTTTCAAAGCTTGTTGCCGTTTTTTGCGAAAGCAAAAAAACAATGTGTGTGAAAACAAAAACCAATGTGTTTTATTCATATCTTTCGCTGACTATCTTACCCCAACAAACCGAAAAAGTCCACCTACACCCCTGCTTTCTCTCCCCACCGTTGGGTTTTGCCTCGGTAGAGGAAAAATTCTACTGCTCTACCATGAGTAGAAAACCTTGAAAAATCAATGGTTTTGAGGGCTTGACAAGGTTTTTTATGTGTGGTATTATATATTTGGATATATTAGAAGGAGGCGGTAGGCTTATGGTTGATTACAAAAGAATTATTGCGAAAAATATTACCGAGCTTCGTAAGGCTGTGCCGCTAACTCAGGCTGAGCTTGCCGAAAGGCTTAATTATTCCGACAAGGCTGTTTCAAAATGGGAGCGCGGGGAATCGATTCCCGACGTTATTGTGCTAAAGCAGATTGCCGACCTTTTCGGTGTTACGGTGGATTACCTTTTGGCAGAGGAGCATGACAATTTGTCTGCCCGTCAAAGCGTTCCTTTCCAAAAACGGAAAAAGCATTTTATTATAACAGCCCTTTCCTGCGCCTTGGTGTTTTTGATTGCAACAATGTTTTTCGCAATTTTGGGCATCGCAACGGATTTGACAAGGCTTTGGCTTGCTTATGTTTATTGTGTCCCGATTTGCTCTATATTGCTGATTGTTTTCAATTCCATTTGGTTTAATAAGCGCTTGAATTACCTTTTTATCTCCCTTTTGGTTTGGAGCTTCCTTGCCAGCATTTATCTGACTATCGGTAATTACAGTAATTGGCTTATTTTCATAATCGGTGTGCCTGCTCAGGTTATTATCCTCCTTTGGGCGAGCATCAAGGCAAAATTCGGCATTTTTAAGAAAGAAGATAACAAAAAAGAGGCGTGAAAGCCTCTTTTTTTATAGTTGTGTAATTACGTGAGGAGAAAAATAAACGTTACGCGAAACAAGTGCGGGAGGAGCAAGCCCCTCCCCTACATTGAAATCTTTACTTCGATACGGATAAAGTTAATTAAGTCG
>JAZSFY010000105.1:0-5064 GCA_045532415.1 Eubacteriales bacterium
GCGAATCCTCTCAAGAGGACGAAGGCGGTTTGAATGAAGAAAATCAGGATGAAGAAAATCCCGACGAAGAATAATAAAAAATCAAAAATTAATACCCGAAAAATGGGAGGTATGTAAGGATATGTATTCTTTGAATTCCAATTCAAGAAGAATCACAACATACGTTCAAGAAGAAGCACATAAGTGGCTTTACAATAAAATCATAAAGAACGAATATGATGTTGGTTCCAACAGAAAAGCTCAAAAGCTTATTATTGACATAAAAAAGGAAGGTAAGGTAACCGCAGAAAGCTATGACCGTTTTGTGTCACAGGTTATCTATAACCCCTTTGATGTAATTACACGCGGCTATAAGCCCTGCAGTAAGAAATATATTTGTGCAAGAGCTATCGAAAACTTTTTCCTCAAGTATAACGGAGTAATCCTTCCTATCGGCTTTGTTAAGGATTTCTTTGAGGATGACTATGAAACTCAGGCTGAAATCAACAAATATATTGAATCTGTTGTAAAGGGACAGGAAGAAAAGTTCGCTATTAAATGTCAGGAAAAGCTTCTTAACCAAACAGGTAACATTGCTGACATGAAGGACGAAAAGCCTTATGTGTTCCGCACTAAGGTCATGTTCCATATTACTAATCTTCTTAAGGCTATCATTACAATAGCCACATTGGTAATCTGCCTTAAGTTTATCGTAGGCGAGGACGTAATCACCAAGATAATTGAATTTAACAGAGACGGGGCACACGAGGATTTCTTCGATAAATATATGTTCCATGTTATATTCAACTTTATCGTTTTGATTTTCCTTATCCCCAGAGTTATCAAGCTTATTAAAACCATAATTTTCTATATCCGTTGGCTGGCTATCAGAATCAAGGTGTTTATAGTCGGCTTGTCTATCAAGCAGTTTGAAGCAACCAAATTTGAAGCTTTGCGCGAATATTTCAAATCTATCGTGCCCGAAATCGCTACAACTCACGTTATCAGTGAAGAAGCTTGCAAGAATGTTCCTGCTGCAAGAAGACAATATATCGCTATTGATGAATTTGATTTTGAAAAGATTGAAAATCGAATTGTTAAGCTTTATAATTCTCCCCGCTTGCTTTTCTTGAATGCTTGCTATAACGAGGATGACGAAAGAGTATTCAAGCAAAAGAAGAAGGCATGGAGAAAGAGAATTGTTGCAAGTATACTTCTCCTTGCAATTCTCTGCTTTACCAATATTCAGGAGTGCCGTGATTTTGCAATGGACCTTCTCGAGCCTGTTATCGAATATATTACAGGTGAAGAAATGGGCGAAGAAAACGCAAATGTATTTGGCGAAAACGCGGCAAATATTGCAGACAAATATAACTATACCTGCTCTCCTGCTTTCCGTGGAACTGTTTCCGGATCTAATGCTGCATGGAGCGGTGATGCAGACAAAGTGCCTACATATCCCGATGAAGATTCAAAGTCCTTGAATGACGGAAAAATTGCAACAACCTCTTCTAAGAACGATTCTGCATGGGTAGGCTTCCATAGCTCTGCTCCCTATTTCTCATTTGTAGGCTATCATACAGTAACCTTTGATTTGAAGAAGGAAGTAGAAATCAGCGGTGTTTCTGCTTATGTTGGTACATCCGACCTTGCTTATGTTTCTGCTCCCGATTCTATCGAGGTTTGGGTTTCTAATGACGGATTGACATACACAATGTTGACCTCCGCAACTCCTACAAACACAGCGACCGAAGATAATGCAACCGAGCGCGTTGATATCGTTGCAAGCGGAAAGGGCAAATATGTTCAAATCCGCTTCAAGGGTGACGGTTGGTTGTTCCTCTCCGAAGTTGAGGTTTATTCCGAAGATACCAATGCTATTTTTGGTAACACCTCCGATGCTTCCAATACAGTTTCCGATGCTTCTTCTCAGGTAAGCTCCGAAGCAAGTAAGGCTCCTGTCAGCGAAAACACATCGGCTGTTACATCTAAATAATTGTAAAAATAAAGGGGCTTCATTGCGTGTCTTCCCATATGGAAGTCTCGCAGTTTTATTCGCCCCATTACATTTGGCGAGTTATATTGCTTCGCAGTTTTATTATGCTTTTTACCCCACAAAAGTATATTTTGCGGGGACCCCATCGCATAGTGGTATTCGGCTACGCCGAGTTTGGCGAATAAAATAACACTGAAACCGCAAGGTTTCAATATCACTATTGCTTTGCAATAATACCACTCCGACGAAGTCGGAATAAAACTTGAAAAGCGTTATACTTTTGTGATAAACTCACATGGAAAAATGATTTAAACTCAGGCAGTATTTGTTATGGAATCCAAGGCTTTGCAAAATGATTATTTCGGGACCGAAAAAATCAGTAAAATTCTATTTAAATTAGCTCCGCCGGTTATGCTGGCTCAGCTTATTCAGGCGCTTTATAACATTGTTGACAGCGTTTTTGTAGGACGGTATTCCGATTCGGGCTTGACCGCCCTTTCAATAGTTTACCCTCTCCAGCTTTTGATGATAGCATTAGCAGTTGGCACAGGCGTTGGCATTAATACAGTAATGGCATCCAAGCTTGGCTTAGGTCAAAGCAAGCAGGCGGATGAATATGCAGGCGTGGGTACGCCCTTAGGAGTTGTCCTTTGGGCGGCTTTTGCGGCATTGTGTTATTTTCTTATGCCGATTTACGGCAGAATGCAAACCTCATCTCCCGAGGTTCTTGCCGATGTTATAACCTATGGCAGAATTGTTTGTGTTTTCAGCTTTGGTCTGTTTTTAGAGAGCGTTTGGACAAAGGTGCTTCAGGCGAGAGGGGATATGAAAACCCCTACAATTGCTCAAATCTTAGGTGCGGTAACAAATATAATTTTAGACCCATTGCTTATTTTCGGCTTGGCAGGCTTCCCAAGAATGGGTATTGCAGGGGCGGCTGTTGCAACCGTTGCAGGTCAAATCGTTGCGGCTCTTGTGGTTATGAAAAAGGGCTTTTATAAATCACCAAGCCTTTCTAAATATCCTCAATATGTAAAATGGATATTCCGCATGGGAATCCCGAATATATTTATGCAATCGGCATACACTCTTTATATTTTCGGTCTTAATGTTATATTAGCCACATTTTCCGACGCGGCTGTTACCGTGCTGGGGCTTTATTACAAATGGCAGACCTTCTTTTTCATTCCCTTGGGTGCTATGCAAACCTGCATAGTCCCTGTAATAAGCTATAATTATTCTGCACGCAATCACCAACGATGCCGTAAAACTCTTAATACCTCGATAATTTTCGGCGCCGCATTGATGTTTCTTGGAACATTGTGCTTCGGTATTATTCCCGAGCCAATGCTTCGTTTCTTTTCCTCGGATGAGGAGGTTATAAGCATCGGTATAACCGCATTCAGAATCATAGGTCTAAGCTTTATTCCCTTGGTCACATCGTTAACCTATCCCGTACTGTTCCAAGCGGTAGGGAAAAGCTTTACAAGCTCGGCTTTGACTGTTATAAGAACCGTGCTTCTCTTTGTTCCGCTGGCTTATTTGTTCTCTCGGTTTGGATTGGAATATTTTTGGTTGACCTATCCCGTAACCGACGGAATAACCTCAATTATAGGCTTTATCCTTTCAAAACGCTTTTTCAAAAATCCATATTAAAGCTAAAACTGCCGTGAATTTGCTTACGGCAGTTTTTGTTCCAGTCTTGATTATGTCATTCAAATCGTATATAATTAGTTGTATTAAAAATATGGGAAAGGAGGGAGAACGTGAGCAAAAAATGCGAAAGCAGGATTGTTTTTACTCAAGAGGATGCCTGCTTTATAGAAAAACTGATAGAAGAAAATATGCATGATATAAAAAATGTAATCTACAATACATTGGGTCAGCAATACCGATATCTTGCCGAGGACACCGTCAATGAATTGTATCTGCTTGTCTGTCAAAAGGTAGATATATTAAAGGCTCACGATTGCCCAAAGGCATGGCTTTTGGTGGCGTCAAAGCGCGTTTCTAAAGGCATGATTAATAAGCAAAAACGAGAAATGCCGTCTGTTTCTCCCGAAAATATTTCCCTCTATATGGGAAAATCCGATATTTTTGAGGATGCTGTTTATGATATATGGCTGGAGAATAAGGTCCCCGAAAAGCTTATTTCTCGCTTGACCAAAAGGGAACAGGAAATATATCACAAAATTTATATTGAAAATAAAAAGGTCAAGGATATAGCAATCGAATTGAATATTACCGACAATGCGGTTCGGAATATTCACAAGAATCTAAGAGATAAAATCAAAGACGATATTAATCAAAAGAATTTCTAAAAATATTTATAAAAAATATTGATATTTTTATAGATTTAAGCATTTATAGACGAGGAGGTAGAAAAGTGGTGAGAAATAATCAATTTAATAATCTGACCGGTCGAGAAATCAAAGAGATGATTCAAGCAAATACTTTGACATTAAACGAACTTAATACCTCGGAATTGCGTAAAGTGATGGATTATGAAATCGATATGCTTTGCTATGGCGAAGGGGACATTGAGCTTATAACACAATGCTCTGATCTTTTAGGGCAATTAGAAGAACCTCTTATGTCAGACGAGGAATTTATGAATATTATTCATAAAGCCAAGGCAGAAAGGGTTATCGTAACAGATGACGAAAAAACTACTAAACCCAATTTCAAATTCCGCAAGATTCTTAAGCGTGCGATTATTGTTGCGGTTGCGGCGGCTTTGCTGGCGGCAGGCGCAATTGCCGCCACCGGTTCTTTAGACGGTACTATGGCTAGATATTTTAGGGAGGCGTTGAAATATCCAAGAGGTACATGGGTAGAAGTAGACGGTCATTCTGTAATCATCAATGATGTGCCTACATACTATTATTCTGTTGAAGAATTAATAGAAAATGTTGATGTAGATATTATGTATCCAACAAAATGGCCTCAAGGTAATGAGCTGAGAGTGATTGCTGTGGACAAAAATATTACAGAGATAAGCTTCCGAACCAATGAACACTTTATTAATTTTGGCGTCAATTTGAATATACCCGATTATTATGAAAAACAGAATAAGTATTATGCCCACA
>JAZSFY010000218.1:0-4823 GCA_045532415.1 Eubacteriales bacterium
CCGCTTGGCCTCCGACTTTGCTGGGTGGATTCTTCGATCTGCTCTGCTTCAAGGATTTCATCGGGCTGAACTGCTTCTGCCTTATCTTCCTTTTTCTTGCCGAGATATTCGGGAAGTGCAAGACCGCTGAGTGCGAACACCTCTTCAAGGGGAGGAACACTCTTCATCATGCCCGAAAGGAAATTGGCTGTGGAGGTTTTTCCGTCGCCGCTGCCGCCGTTATCCCAAACAGTGATCTTGTCGATCTTAATGTTCTTGATAGCGTCAACCTGAATCTTCATCAAATCTTCAAGCTTGTCGGCAATCATAAGCTTCAAAGCCGCTTCGGCATCGCCGTTTGCAGACTTAACGATTTCTGCAAAACCTGCCGCCTGCTTGCGAAGGATTTCTTCCATACCTTTCGCTTCAGCCGCCATTCTTGCATAGATAGCGTCTGCTTCACCTTGTGCCTTACGTCTGATTTTTTCTGCTTCTGCCTCTGCTTCAAGCTCGATTTGGCGCTTGGTGATTTCGGTCTGAACGATAACGTCAGCCTCCAAGGTTGCCTTTTCTCTTGCGCTTCTTGCCTGCTCTGCTTCTTTTTCTGCAGAATAAGCTTCTTCCAAAGCCTTTGCCGCTTGAATCTTTTCAGCTGCTGTTGCGATTCTCAAGGCCTCAGCCTGCTTTTCACGTAGAGCCGCATTAGACATAGCGATTTCGGTTTTTGCAAGGTTTTCACCCTGAATAGCCTCTGCATCCGCCTTGGAAACGTTAACACGTTCGTCCATTTTTGCGTTTGCTTCACCGATAGCACCGTCGCGTTCCTTTTCGGCAACGCTCTTCTTAGCATCGTTAATAGCCTTTGCAGCCGCTTCTTTACCGAGAGCCGCAATGTATCCGCTTTCGTCGCTTATGTCGGTAAGGTTAACGTTAATAAGACGTAAACCGATTTTCTTTAATTCAACCTCAACGTTTCTCGAAACTGCTTCGAGGAATTTATCTCTGTCGGTGTTGATTTCTTCGATGTCCATTGTCGCAATGATCAAACGGAGCTGACCGAAGATAATATCCTTAGCAAGCTCTTGAATCTCTGCAAGCTGAAGACCAAGCAATCTTTCAGCCGCGTTCTGCATAACGCTGGGCTCGGTGGAGATACCTACTGTGAAACGAGAGGGAACGTCGATACGGATGTTCTGACGGGAAAGTGCGTTTTTAAGGTCAACGGGAATGGAAAGGGGAGTAAGGTCAAGGAATTCATACGCCTGAATTACAGGTACGATGAAGGCTGCGCCGCCGTGGATACATTTAGCCGAGCGCGAGCTGCCGTCCTTGTTTTTGCCGACTCTACCGTAGATTACCATGATCTTGTCAGAGGGACATTTCTTGTACCTTGAGAAGAACCAAAGTATCAGGGAGAAAAGCAATAAACCGATTACTGCCAATAGAATGATTGTGTTTGTTTCCATAATGGTCTCCTTTGTATGTTATTTATTTTTAAACAATTATGGGTCTTTCGTCGAAAATCGTAAAACGGATTCTTGTGCCGATGGGGATGTTGTCCTGCTCGCCGTTAAACTCAAAGGATTTCTTGAACCATCTGCCTTGGATTGTTCTTCCCGATACAACAACTCTTAAATGAGATGTGCCTCTCCTTTTGGAGCCAAGCAAAGCCATATCCCTAAAGGTTTTAACTGTGGATTTGCGAACTGTTCCCTCGATTTTCATGGTTGAGAAGGGTAATAAATAAGCCTGTGATGTAATAATTGTAACAATTGCGCCTATCAAAGCAATGTACCAGGTATAAACATTACCGTAATATGCCCACATTGCGATGATAATTATTAGAGTAATAATTAATCCGGTAACAGCCTTCTTAATTATTTCTCTGACTCTGTCATTCATATCCTATTCTTTCTGCGAACTATAAGGGTTTCTCCTCCCGAGATACCTACAACGGTAACCTCCTCGTCGCAATTAATCATTGTTTCTTCGTCTGTTATTGCAAACTTTTCGCAAAGCTTGCCTTGGATAATAGCGTTTATTTTGCCCTTGCCTGTTCTTGCAGGAGGGATTCTTAAATAAACTGTTCCGCTAACGCCGAGAGCATCGCGAATATCCTCTGTGCCGTCATATTCCAATCCCATAAGCCATTTCATCAATGCCGCAATAAGGAACATTGCCAATGCGCCTGCTGCTGTGGATATGGCGATCGAAAGGGGAAGGGAAAGTTCGGAGCCGCAGCAGATTGTACCTGTCCAGCCCAAAACCGAGAAGAACGCTACGAATCCGCGGAGGGTAAACAATCTTAGACCGCCGTCGAGAACATCGCCGTCGAATCCGTCATCAACATCATCGACTTCGGTATCTGCGTCTGCGTCTGCATCACCGCCCATGCCCAAAAGGGTCAAAACCATTTGAACTAAAAGCATTACTGTTGCAGGAATTGCAATACAAGCGAAAACCTGCCCTGCGCTACCTAATGCGTTCCACCAATCTGTCATAAAAATTGCCTCCTATGTATCTAATATATCTAATTATTTGCCGTATTTTTTTTGAAGCTTTTGTATATCCTCTTTGTCGATCCATTCCTCGGAATATCCGCATTTACAGCAAACATAACGGTGAACCAAAACCGCCGAGAATATTGTTGCTCCTACCATAATGTTATTGCCCGTGCCGTAGGCTCCGCTTGTTCCGTTTATGCGGATTATATCTCTGCCCTGACATTTGGGACAAATGTGTGTTTTCATAATATCACCTGATGCTTTTAATTTTTTAATCCCATTGCTTCCCTTTCTCTTGTTCTGTTTTTGAACCCTGTATATCCAGCTAAAAGGAAAAGAGGGAAATGAACACAAAGGTTTACCAAAGCCATGATAATTTTCGTAATGCCTTCGGTTTGTTCCTTGTCAGTAGGGATTAACTGCACATCACCGAAACGGATGGCTTGGGCGAAAAATTCCGCGCCGCCTGTTACATAGATAGCATTCAATGGAATTGACAATAACTCAATTGTAACAAACATAGCCAAAAGGCAGGGAATAAGCTTGGAAATTTGAAACTCTCCCGATTTGTAGCCCATTTTAGATATGGGACCGAAATAGAAAAGAATAGGAATAACTGTTAATAAAATTCCATATATGATTCTTTCCCAAAGAGCTGAATAACCTAGAACTGCTTCAAGAAAAACCTGAGGGAATCCGCTGATGAAAGCAGAAATTATCAAAGCTCCTTCAAACCAAACCAAGTACCAAATATATTTAGAAAAATATGGCTTTATTTTATCTTTCATATCATCAACCTCTTTTTCTAATCCAGAGTATTGAGGATGTCCTCAGCCCTTTTGCGGAACTCTGCCGCCATGTGAGCATTTGCCATAACCGCAAGAACCTTAATCAACCGCTTTCTTGCTCCCGCAAATGGCTCTTTAAAGTCAGCCACAACGCTTTCTATATGAGAAGCCAACGTCTTTTCGTTAACAATCGGGCTCTCTATCCTGCTTATAACAGAAATATAATAAAGATAAAGGTCGGTGTCATCGATAATGTCGTCGCTTTCGTCATCCAAACGTCCGTTAATGTAGGAAAGCAGACCTGTAATCTTTTCGATTTGCAAGCCGTCCTTTAACATATTGATAATTGCAATTCTGCAAAACTGCCGTTTGGTATAAAGCTTTTGCTTTGGGGAAGAAAGAAAACCGCGTTTAACCCAGTTTTGGATCATGTATGGTTCAAGCCCTGTTAATCTGGCTACCTGTCCCATCATCAGCCCTCCGCAGATAAAGGCATTGTCCAAAATATCCTTGGCTGCCTCCGCGTTCGGTACCGCGATCTCGATCGTGGTGCCGGGAAGTCTGTCGATCATATTGAAGCCTCCCTTCGTTAATGGGTTGTTTCGTTTGATTGTGACATGATTATAACACATGGTCACGTGATTGTCAAGGGGAATCGCGCGATTTTTTAAAAATTTTTAATGGGGCTATGTAGTTGTTGACAAATTCGCTAAAGAATTGTAAAATGTTTTTATAAATATGTAAGGAGAAGAATCATGCAGGAAATAATTATAAAAAACAATGACCTTGAGGTTTCGGTAATAACCTATGGCGCTACAATAAGAAGTATAAAGGCCTTCGGCTTGGCTGTAACAGCAGGCTACGATACCGAGGAGGGCTATGTTAACGATACAACAACATATTTCGGTGCCTTGGTAGGCAGAACAGCAAACCGTTGCAACGGTAAGGGTGTCATTGACGGCGTTGAATATTCTCTCCCTCTTAACGAAAACGGCGTAAACCACCTTCACGGCGGTATGAAGGGCTTTGACAGAAAGCATTTTACTGTTGAAGCAAAGGGCGATGATTTTGTTACACTTTCCTATCTTTCTCCCGACGGTGAAGAAGGCTATCCCGGTAATTTGAAGGTTACCGTGACATATTCCTTGGTCGGCTCATCTCTCTTAATAGCTTATTCCGCAAAAACCGATAAGCCCACTTGGGTTAACTTTACAAACCATTCCTATTTCAACCCCAACGGTATCGGTAACGGCAACGTTTATGATATTTCGGTTCAGGTTCTTGCCGACCAAATTTCCGATTATGACGAAAATGCACTTGTTGTAGGCAGAAAGCCTCTTGATGGCAATGTTCTCGATTTCCGCACAATGCGTAAGCTTGATACAGAGGTTGACCATAACTATTATCTTTCCTCTGATGAATATTGCGATTTCAACGGTGTTTCTCTCCGTAAGGCTGCAATGATAAGCGGTAAGATTAATGTTGAAGCATTCACAGACCTTCCTTGTATGCAGTTGTATACAGGCTATTTCATTCCCGATAATACAGTTCT
>JAZSFY010000034.1:0-3403 GCA_045532415.1 Eubacteriales bacterium
AGCAATAGCAACTATCAATGTCAAATAAAGGATTTGTTTGTAGACGGAACAAGGTTAACGGCTACAATAACAAGCTCCCATTGCACAGACGGTGCGGATCTTGTCTGCCGTGGCGATACATTTGCAGCCGAGGTTAGCAAAATCGACATTATGTCTGTTGAGGAAATCGATTTTATTACCGAAAATCAGTATTGGAGTACCAGCAATGGTTTCTTGCCCAAGATTAATTCATCAAAGGCCATTGAACACGAAATTTCGGTATTTGGCGGCACTCTTGATGACTTTTATAAAACCCATGACAGAAAATACATAACATACGGAATCATGAGCGTTATCGACTGCGAAAAAGACATGAAGAATTTTCTTAACAGATATACATATAGTGACAAGGGCGAAAACCTTAATGACAGCGCAGACCAATACAGCGAGGATTTTTTTGAAAACAATATCATTGTTGCGGTTCCTGTGAAAACCAACTTAAAAAACGTTGTTTTCAAGATAGAGTATGCAAAACACAGCAATTGGACTATCTTGGATGATTCAATAGACGGTGTATGTTTCGGTATTAATGCATATTTTGACCAAGAAAGCGTTCCCGAAAATAGCGAATCAATCATTTTCATCCGTTTTGACAAAGCTCAGGTCCCCGAAAATCCTATACCCTTCGCCATATTCGGCGAGGTTAATTAAATGGAGGTGTAATTTATGAAGCGGTTTTTGATAATTTCAGTGTGCCTCTGTCTATTATGTTCATTGATGGCAGGATGCACACAGCAAAATGAAAGCTCTGACAGCTTGTCTTTGGAAAATTCGTCACAGGATGCCGGCGAAAGCTTTGAGCCGAGAAACATTGATTTTACAGGTCATACCTTCGTGGGTGCTTCGTTCGACGAGGATATATATTACGGGGTTTACGAATATTCAGACGAGTTGATTATTAAAAGCGTTGACGAATTGAATGAATTCAAAACCAATTACAAGATTTACGGTGACGATTTCGTTGCCTATATTGACGGCATCGAGAATTCGTTTTTTGATAAAAATGCCTTGATATTAAGCTTTATAACCTATGGCGATTACGGACATCAATGTCAAATCAAGGATTTGTTTGTTGACGGCACCAAGCTTACCCTTACAATAAGAAATTCCAGAGGCGGAGGAGCTAATGCGGCGGTGCGTCCAAATGCTTATGCAGCCGAGGTTAACAAAACCGATATTATGTCGGTTGAGGAAATTGAGGTTCTTTCTGAATTACAATATTGGACTGAGGACAGCTTTTATTCCCTTGAAACAATTAAAAATTTTGATTTCCAGGCTTCCTTGTACGGCGGTGCTCTTGTAAACTTCTGCGAAACAGCCAAGGAAGATAATACAACCTTTGGAATGATGAGTATTATTACCGACCAAGGAGAAATGAAGGATTTTCTCAGGGTTTACACTTATAGCGGCAAGGGCGAAAATCTTAAGGACAGCGCAGACCAATACAACGAGGAATTTTTCAAGGATAACATTATCGTGGCTGTTCCCGTGAAAACAACCTTGAAAAATATTGTTTACAAGGTGGAATATGTCAAAAGCTTTAGCCGTGTTTACGGAGCTGATACTCAAAATGGCGTTTGCTTTGATATTTATGCCTTCTGCGACGGAGAAAGGGATATTGAAAGCAGCGAATCTATAATTTTCATTTGTTTAAAGAAATCTCAGATTCCCGAAAATTCGGTATATTTTGCTAAGCTCAACGGAGTTTGATTTAGAATAAGTTGAGCAAGCATAGACCATTTTTTCACATCTAAAAGGCGGTGAAATTTATGAAAAGGCTTTTATGGATTTTAGTTTGTGTATCTATTTTGTGCATGAGCATGGCAGGATGCAGCCAAAGGGATGATTCCACGAGCTCAGAGGAGGTTTCCGAAATCGAGGCTTACAGCAGCGAGATTGTCGGATTCAACAGCCGTTCATTTCCTGCAATGGCTGAAGAAAACGGCAAAAACACCTATCTTGATACCCCGTTCATTATCTCCTCCAAGGAAGAATTCGACCAATTCTTCACAGAATTTATGGGTAAAATTGAAAGATACAAATACTTCTTCGAGGTTGATACTGCCAAGGCATATCTTGAGCAGTTTGATAACAGTTTTTTCAAGTACAATTCCCTTTTGGTTTGCCGAACGGTATGCACACGAGGTGGATTTTATGCTGATATCAGGGACATTGACCTAGAAAACGAGAAAATGACCGTTAAAATCAAGCGTTGCGAACTACGTTCGGGGGAGAAATTAACCTCACTTGATACTCATGTTTTATTTGCCGAGATAGGCAAATCAACGGCAGACGGCGTTAAGGCTATTGAGCTTGTTGTAGAAGAACAGGAAATAAAGAGCTATTCCTCCGCCGCCTTCAAGGAATACAAGCAGCTTGAATATACATGGGAGGTTTACGGCGGTAATCTTGAAGGATTCATTCCCTGTGATGTGGCTTATTCAACCAAAGAACGGGAAATAAAAACCTCTGTTGGGCTTATTACACAGATACACAACATGGAGGATTGGGAAGGATTCTATTCAAGATACAGCCATAACGGGCAATTCAAAAATCTTCAGGACCTTAACAAGACTCTTGACGAAAACTATTTCAAGGATAATATCATTATAGCGGTCCCTTTGACCTCCGAAAAGAACGGCGTTAAATATTCCATGAGGGATGTAAAATACTTTAAAGGCGATTATGACGATGCAAATAAGGAAGGTATTTATTTCAGCATGGTGTTAAATGAGCGTTTATCTGATGATACCAAAAAGGAAAGCAATGCTTTAATGATAATTCACCTAAACAAAGAGGATGTTCCCGAAAATCCCTATCTCGTCAATTATGTGAATTTCATGACGTAAAATTAAATATTTTTAAAAAAGCTATTGACAAATGGCTTTATGTGTGATATCATAACAAGGTCGAATTTCCAAAGACAGTAGGTATGAATATTTAAAGACTTAAAAAGTCGCCTGCCGAGGGGTTTGAAAAGCTTTTTATGATATAACTATGCTTTTTCTATACTCCGAAGCAGAACTTCGGAGTATTTTTTATTTCATACGAATAAATTAGGAGGTATATAATGGCTAACGCAAACATTCTTGAGCAAAAGAAACAGCTTGTTAGTGATCTTGCTGACAGAATGAAGAACGCAGCAGGCGGTGTTATCGTTAACTATCAGGGTATTACTGTTGTTGATGACACAAAGCTTAGAAGCGATCTTCGTAAAGCCGGTGTCGAATACACAGTTGTTAAGAATACTCTTACATCTAAGGCATGCGATCTTATCGGTTTTGAAGCACTTAAGGATTGTCTTACAGGTATGACCGCTTTGGCAACCTGCGAAAACGACCCTGTTGCTCCTGCAAAGATTCTT
>JAZSFY010000132.1:0-5776 GCA_045532415.1 Eubacteriales bacterium
TGCGAAAGTTTCAATGTATTTTGATGTAAAAGGAGAATTATATGCCGTATCCACAGGACGTTATTAATCGTATTATCGAATTGGTCAATGAAATAGAACGCAGAAAGGAGCATCCCAATGCGGCGGCTACATATAAGGATATTCCTGCCTTGAAGGAGATT
This sequence comes from Eubacteriales bacterium, assembly GCA_045532415.1. GTDB lineage: Bacteria > Bacillota > Clostridia > Oscillospirales > CAG-382 > Coliplasma. Next base: position 162 of record JAZSFY010000132.1, read on the forward strand.
GAAAAAATCGTAAATACACAGCTTTCGGTTAATCCTTCCGACCTGGAAACCCTTACTGATAGTGTTTCTGCAATGCGGTATTTGGGCAACGCTTACGAATATATGTGGCGAATCGCTTATGCTGTAAATTATTATAAAAGGCTTTTGGAGCTTCAGGTTGATTTGTTTAAGAAATTTGGCGAGAAGGATGAGAATGCCGGTGATGACTATTATATAGCCTTAAGAACAAGAAATTATTACCGAAAAGACGCTTGCGACGACCTTGTTGAGCTTGCAAAGGAGCTTTTGCCTGACGAAAAGCGAAAGGGAATAGAGAAACAGATATTTGAAGATTTTCATCCCTTGAAGCATGATCCAATCGAGCTGACAGAAGCATATTTATCGGTTATTGATGAAGTAGATCGCCGAATGGATACCGAAGAAATAAAGAAAATGCATTTCTTTCAGAAAAACGAGCTGTTCAAGGAATTGCTTAAAGAGTATGGCATCAAATGGCGTCCTGTAACAGCATTAAATCCAAATGTTCATTTTGATTAAAGGAGAAAACCATGGCAATGACAATAAGCTACAACAAGCTTTGGAAAGTGCTTGTAGATAAAAAGATGAGTAAGGCTGATTTAAGACGTGCAACCGAGATGGCATCTAATACTATGACAAGCCTTCGCCGCGATAAAAAGGTATCAATGGACGTTTTGATTCGAATATGCGAGGTTCTTGATTGTGATATAGGCGATATTATGAGTCTATGTAAGGATGACGTCAAGCAATAATTCAGACTTTGGTAAGGAGATAAGGATATGTGGAATATAATAACTATACTTTTGCTGGCGGTGGAAGTTGTTCTGTTGCTCAGCTTTGCAATAGGAAGACTAAAAAAGCAAAATCTCAACGAAGCTGCCGTGTTTATGGCATTTGTTTTTATAGTAAATTTGGCGATGAATCTTGTGCCTTATTTATATAACGTAATGGTTCTGGATGAGGCGGGCAACCCTGTTTTTGAGGTGTTCAACTGTATAATGGCATCGGTGCACATGTTCATCGGCGAGGGCGACGGCGAGGCTGCCATGGCATTTTCCGAGATTGTTCCGCTATTTGGCTATGTTTATATTTTTGCAGTAGTAATTTCTGTAATGGCAACAATCAGCGCAGCCATAGAAGCATTTGGCAATAATATCCGCAATTATTTCCGCAGAGAAAAAGCTATGAAAAAGCCCTCTTGCGACATCGTTGTGGGAAACAGCCCCAAAGCATTGGAATATGCAAAAACCTGCAATGCAATATTGCTTTTGGATGATAGCATTTCTAAGGAAACCGCGGTAGAGCTTATTGAAGAAGGCTATGGAATTTTGCGAAAAGGATTTACCCAAGAGCTGTTCCAATGCCGTCAGTTCAATAAAGCCACACGTTACAATGTAATATGTATGGGTGACGAAAATGCCCTTGATAATATCGATACCTTTATTTCCTATAAAAAGGAATCAACCGAATTAAAGAATATCTACCTTTATGTAGAGCTTGAGGAGAAACGAGCAGAAACAATTCGCCGTGAAATTATCGAAAAGAACGGATGTGAAGAATGGGTTACAACCTTCTGCACCAACGAATTGCTGGCAAGAACCTTTGTTGAAGAAAACCCTGTAACCAAATATCTGCCTAATGAATGCTTTGAGGATGCGTCTATAAAATCGAACACGCAGATTCATGTATTCATACTGGGCTTTAACGGTTTGAACCGTCAGATATATAGACAGTCCATATTAAATAATCAGCTTGTATCCTTTGATGACAACACCTATAAGCTGTTGCAGGTACACTATCATATTTGTGATAACGATGTTGACGGAGATATATGGGAAATCGATGGATTGAAGGAAGCCTTAGGCGAGCTAGTGGAGGATGCCTGCTTTCCGCTTCCCGAGCTTCCCTTTGAAACAGAGGTAATAGACAAGGCTCCCGATTCCAGAGCAATATTTAATATTATTAAAAAGCAAGCACAGCAGGACAATAATCACATTTATGTGATAATAGATACCGAAGATGATTGCTCTAACATTGAAATAGGCGATAAGCTGAAAACAATGCTTTTCGGTGTTGAGAACTATCACATTTTCGTTCGCAGCGAGGCGGCATTTACCGAGAACGAATCTGATGTTACATATTTTGGCAAAAATGAACGTGTGCTGACACATGATGTAATTGTAAACGAAAGCTTGTCTGTAATGGCAAAGAAGGTAAACGAGGTATACACAGCCCAATATACAGAGGATGAAAAGAAAGCCTCTGATTCTGCAGAATATATCCGCAAGAAAGCCGATGAGGCATGGAATAGCCTTGACTATTTCACCCTCTATTCCAATATCTATTCGGCAATGAGCTTGAGAGTAAAGCTAAATTTGCTGGGCTTGGATTATATAAAGGACGGTTCGGGTAAAAATGTCGAGTTAATTAAGGAACGTCATCAGCATAAGAGGGAATATGAATATAGCTCATATTTTGAACCCTCTGCTCGAAACGCCCTTATTGCTCAGGAGCATGCAAGGTGGAATGCCTATCATCTGCTGAACGAATGGCTTCCCATGGAGAAAAACAGCATTACGGCAAAGCCTTATAATGGTGAAAAGGTTTCCTTTAACCTAAAGAATTCAGAGGCAAAAAAGCATTCCTGCCTTACAACCTATAAGGGCTTGGATTCCTTGTCAACCTACCTTGCACAAAAAGCAGGCGGTAGTGCTTCTGCCAAAGATTATGACTATTATGTTTACGACGAAATGCTTATTAATTCGGCTGAGGAGCTTTTAAAATCCCTTGGCTATTCGGTAATTGAGAAATAAATGAATTAACGGAGGTACGTTATGAAACTTGTATTCGTTTCTTCAACATTTAAAGATATGCAGTTTGAAAGAGATTTGTTGCAAACCTATGCCATACCTACCTTAAATGAAAAACTGCGCGAATATGGCGAAAAAGCGTACTTTGGTGATTTGCGTTGGGGCGTAAATACTTCCGACCTTGATTCGGACGAAGGAAGCCGTAAGGTGCTTAAGGTATGCCTCGACCAAATCGACAACTGCAAGCCATATATGATTGTTCTTATCGGCGAACGATACGGCTGGATACCTGCTCAGGAGCTGATTGATGAAGCCTGTGTTTTAAAGGGTATCGAAAAGATTAAGGACATTTCGGTAACCGAGCTTGAAATTGATTACGGCGCATTGCTCAATCCCGAATATGAAGGAAGAATCATGTTCTATTTCCGTAATCTTGACAAAACGGGCATGTCCGATGCTCAGCGTCGTGATTATGAAGCCGAAAGCGACCTTCACCTGAAAAAGGTTGAGGAGCTAAAGGGACGTATACAAGAAATTTATCCCGACAATATCAGATATTACGATGCTGTTTGGGATGCTGATGCTCAAGAGGTTACAGGTCTTGAAGGCTTTCTTTCTCAGGTTCAATCCGATCTTTCTCAGGTTTTGCTGCGAGATTTGGAGCAGGAGAATAATCTCCCATGGCAAGAACGCTGTATGCAATCCGCCCAACGTTATTTTGAAGAAATTAACAAAACGATTGCACCCGTAACCAATGCACAAATAATTTATGAAGGTTCAGAAACCGAAGACGGATATAGGTTTGTTTACATAACCGGTGCAGATGGCAGCGGAAAGACAACCGCCGTTGTCACAAATTATTGTGTGGAAGAAGGCAAAAAGCTGGCGTTTTCCTTCGGGTTAGACAAATTCAGCACCCACGCTTTTGATTTCGCAAGGGTTTTGATATACAAGTTAGAAGAAATGTCAGGTTGCCCACATGAGGAATACGAGGATACACAGCTTGACAAAGCGATTTTTAGTTTGTCTAAATCTATAAAAGAACCTCTCAGCATTTATGTGGATAATGCAGAGAATGACCTTCTGGAATTTCTGTCTGGCTTGGAGATGTACCATCGCGAAAGCGAAGAACCATTAGATATAAACATGAATTTTATCATTGCCGTAAAAAAGGATTTGCCCTTTTACCCATTCTTTCAGTATTCTGAGAAGGTTTTGCTGCATGATTTAACGGCAGAGGATTCTGCTTTAGTGCTGGATAGCATCGTAAAAAGCAACCATAAGGAAATTTCCGATGTGGTAAAAGCTCGGATTCTTTCCAAGGAAAACAGCTCTAGCGCGGCGTATCTTAAAAACATTGTTAAAAGATTAATGATTCTTGATAGTGAGGATTTTGCCGAGATTCGCGCTATGGGCGACGGTATGGACAATATCAATAAATATATGCTGTCCATTATAGATGACACCGCCGATAACCGAAACGAAATACTTATCGAGCTGATCAATGAAGCCAAAGAACGTATAAACCATCAGTTTGTTGAAAGGCTGATTAACCTCTTTGCCCATGTTCCTGTTGGTTTTAGTATTGATGAAATTCGTGGTATTTTCGCTTCCTATGGCTGGGAATTTAATGACCTTGATTTTTCCTTGGCTGTGCAAATGCTGGAGGATGTGCTTAGTTATAATTCCTTCAACCGTTTGTATATAGTCAAAAATAAAACCATAGGAAAAATCATTTATAAATACGTAACCGATTGGGACCCCGTTCCTGCGGCGGAATATATGCTGAAGAATGAAGACTTGCGTCCCTATACATTTAAAGCAATTTCATTGGATGCAACACCGGAATATCTTTGTTCTGTGCTGAAGCGTTCTGAAATTAACGATATTTCCGATACTATTAAATATTTGGTCGAGTACGGCTATAACAAAAGAGCAATAGATATATTGATTGAAATTGCCAAAAATGAGGATTTTCAGAATGTTAAGCTGTTGCCGTCAATAAATGAGATTGATTCGGAAGAATACGATGTGGTTTTTGATTTTTACGGTCTGCTTGTCGAAACCTGTGACGAGCTTTTAACCAAGGATACCAAGCTGCTGTTATCAATGGACCTTGATGCGAGGTTTGGATTAGCGGAGCATATCCTCAGCATCAATCCCAGAATCAGTATCAAGCTACTGGCTCAAGCAAACAGAATGCTTAGCGATAATGATGTAATATTTGATGAAGACATAGCCAACAGAATGTATTATTTGCTGTTGAAGGCTGTTAATAAAACGAAATCCACCGAGCTGTTTGACCATTATATTCATGGTGAAGAATATCTTGATATTTTTACCTTTAATAGTGAATACGAAAAAACTATTTTTAAAATGAAGGTGTATTTCGAGTTTTCCGAAATAGTTAGTTTATTCGATGAAGAATTGGAAGAGAAATATTACAATTTGGCATACGATCTTGCTATTGAAGCCGATGTATTTGAATGTAATAGCGAGGACTTCGGTTATCTTTCTAACCTGTTGGATGATGTTTATTGGATTATATTCGGCAAGGCATTGTATCCTCAGAATCTGAATCTGCTCCGTGCAGAGATTGACATGAACCTTAAAGATAAACAATATGATAATTTTGACTCTATGTATAAAGCGAAAGCTCTTTGGGATTACACAGGAAATAAATCCGACGGTATAGCCTATTGGCGCGCAATGCTATTATATCTGGCGCACTTATCCGATAATGACATGGAGCTTGACGAAGATGTTATAGAAAAGTATAAGTCGGAG
>JAZSFY010000311.1:0-3146 GCA_045532415.1 Eubacteriales bacterium
TGTAAGCACGTCGCCTTCCTTTGCAGTAAACTCAACATTCATTTTATCGTTTATATAAACGATTCCTACAAGATTGTCATTTACATAAACCTGAGCACGGTCGCCCAAGCTCTCGAAGGTAAGATTTGCAGAGGGATAATCGCGGTTTAAAACAGTTTGATATGCAATATAACCATATCCGTGACCATAATATTCCATAGGACGGGGAACACTGGTATGAATAGGCGAAGAAAGGTTATTGAGGTTAGCAAAAATACCCGATTTTTCGGTTAATTCAACTGTGCCGTAAGCCTTTTTGGGGCGGTTTGCAGGGATTTCGGGGAGAGGCTCGGAAATATATTTTTGGATTACGTTTCTGATTGCGTGATATTTAGGAGTAACATCTCCGCATTCCGAAAGGAGAGCGTCATAGTCATAGCTTGTTACATCGGGAAGGAATTTTTCAAAATGGTTTGCACCGCTGGTAAAGCCGAAATTGGTTCCTCCAATGAACATATACATATTCAAGCTGCCCTTTGCAAGCATATCGTCAACGGTTTTTGCATAATCCTCGGCTGAGGTTGTATGGTGGTATTCATCACCCCATGCGTCAAACCATCCGTTCCACATTTCCATACACATTTTAGGCATATCGGGGAAAAGCTCATCGTGGTCCTTGAATCTGCCTGCAACATCACTACCGAAATTAAGTGTAACAAGACCGTCGGGAATCATACCGTCAATCATTTCGGAGGCATTTGTACCATCGGAGGTGAACATGGGAACGTTCATTCCGCGCTTGAGATAGCCTTCCTTCAAATAGGCAAGGTATTCCTTATCGTCACCGTAATAGCCATATTCATTTTCGCATTGAAGCATTATAACAGGACCGCCGTTTATTGTAAGCAAAGGACGGATTTCTTGGAAAAGTCTATCAAGATAACGGTCGAAATATTTAATATATGTAGGGTTGGAGCAACGGATTTCCATATCATCCTCGGTTTGAATCCACCAAGGTAATCCGCCAAAGTCCCATTCAGCGCAGATATAGGGACCGGGTCGGACGATTACCATCAAGCCCTCGTCGCCTGCAGTTTTGATAAATTTAGCAATATCAAGAATGCCTTCAAAATCAAAGGTACCCTTTTGCTTTTCATGCATATTCCAGGCGCAATAGGTTTCGACACAGTTACAGCCCATAGCGCGAAGCTTTTTGAATATATCCGACCATGTATCGGGAAGATTACGGAAATAATGAACTGCGCCTGAAATTAATTTAATAGGTTTACCGTCTTTTATAAATTGGTTGCCTTTAATTTCAAAAGTCATAATTGCACCTCTATTATATGAATTTACCTAATTATAATTTATTTTTCTTCTAATTGCAAGGGCATTAAAGAAAACCGCTTGAGAATTTCTCAAGCGGTTTATAAATAATAAAATTAAAGTTTATCTGCCAATTCGTAAATGAGATTTTCGGTCTTTTCCCAGCCAAGGCAGGGGTCTGTAATAGATTTACCGAAAATATGCTCGCCAATCTTTTGCGATCCGTCCTCAAGGTAGGATTCGATCATCAAGCCCTTAACAAGGCTCTTGATATCTGCATTTTGTGCACGGCTTGTAACGATTTCATTAGCAATACGAATCTGCTCGAGATAGCGCTTGCCCGAATTGTTATGGTTGGTATCAACAATAACAGAAGGATTTTGAAGTCCCGAAATAGAATAGAGGTCATGAAGCTTCAAAAGGTCCTCATAATGGTAGTTGGAAACACTCTTTCCTGCAAAGTCAACATATCCGCGGAGGATTGCATGAGCATAAGGGTTGCCCTCGCTCTTTACTTCCCAGCCACGGTAGATGAATGTATGGGAGCATTGAGCTGCACGGATAGAATTCATCATAACCGACATATCGCCGCCTGTAGGGTTTTTCATACCAACGGGTACATCAAGACCGCTTGCTGTAAGGCGGTGCTGTTGGTTTTCGGCAGAGCGTGCGCCTACTGCAACATAAGCAAGAAGGTCGGAAAGGTAACGGTGGTTTTCAGGGTAAAGCATTTCGTCAGCGCAGGTGAAGCCGTAATCCTTTAATGCAGACATATGAAGCTCACGGATTGCAACGATACCCTTATACATATCGGGCTTTTCATCAGGGTCGGGCTGATGAAGCATACCCTTATATCCCTCCCCTGTTGTACGGGGCTTATTTGTATAGATACGGGGAATCATAAGTATTTTGTCGGCAACCTGGTCCTGAACCTTACGCAAACGTGAAATATATTCAAGAACCGGCTCGCGGCTATCTGCAGAGCAGGGGCCTATAATGAGAATGAATTTATCGGATTCGCCCGAAAAAATCCTTCGTATTTCCTCGTCTCTTTGCTTTTTTGTTTCTTCCATTTCGGGGGTTACAGGATAATCCTGCTTAACCTGCTGGGGAATGGGAAGCTTACGGAAGAATTGCATGTTCATAATTAGTACCTCTTGTATATAAATGAATTAAAGTTTTTTCTTTTTGTTGAATTTCTTTCGGCGTTCGGTAGAAAGGCGCATCATTTCGCGCATTCCCTCTCTATCGCCGTTTTTGATTGTATCATAAAGCTTATCAAATGAAGCTCGGTAATTATCCATTTCTGTCAAAAGGGTTTCGCGGTTGGCAAGGAACAGCTCGCTCCACATTTCATCATTAATATTTGCGATTCGTGTAAGGTCACGGAATGAGTCGCCCGTATATCTTTCAAGGTCGGGAGCATCACAGGCACACATCAAGGACACCGCAATACAGTGAGTTAGCTGAGAAAGAAAGGCTATCATTTGGTCGTGCTTTTTAGGAGAAAGCACCGATATTTCTCTGAATCCAAGGGTTTCTCCCAAATCACCGCAAAGCTCTACTGTGTCGAGAGAATTTTTCTCGGTGGGAACTACAATATAGTTTGCATTACGGAAAATAGTTTCGTCTGCAAATTCAACGCCTGCGGTTTCTTTACCTGCCATAGGGTGGGCAGAAATAAATTCGACCTCTCTGGGCAAAAGGGATTGTATTTCGTAAACGATACATTCCTTAACGCCTGTTACGTCGGTTATAACGGTTTTTGGTGCAATCAGATGGCCATGCTCCTTAATCCATTCCACGAAAATGTGAGGATAAAGAGCAAAAACGATTATATT
>JAZSFY010000171.1:0-5499 GCA_045532415.1 Eubacteriales bacterium
CATCTGTTTTTCAAAAACCAGGTTTGGAATGGACAGAAGAACAAAATGCATATCATGTCGCAAACCGAATAAAACAGGCTTATTAAAAGCAATATACCTGCATCGATTATATCCGCGTAATACAATATACCCACAATTGCATTTAATGCCACCCATGCCGAAAATACTGCAAAGGTTACGATTCCTGCAGGATTATCGGGCTTTGCGCCCTCTTTAACAGGCTTGTAATTTTTTGAAAACTGCTTTTGGCATCCCATGCTTTCAAATTTTGAAGGAAAGCATCTTAGAATAATTTCAAATGCAAAAACTATCCAGATAAACAAAAGCAAAAAGGGCATTTTGGTTAAATTGCCAAAGGGCATTTCCTCGCTTCCTCCGCCGATACGGTTGATTATATAAACTATCAACGCCGCAATAAAAAGGCAGGAACGGAAAACCAGCTTGAAATAATGTATTGCTGAAATAACAGACAGCTTGCGTTTTTTGGTTTTATTGGTCATCAGTAATCCTCGGAAGCAAAAGCTTCAATGCATTGGGAATAATTTCCACAATAGGATTTCGCATAGGATGAATTTCGCCGTCAAGGTTCAAATCCACATCCTTATCCGAAACTATCTGCATTTTTCGACATTGGGTATATGTTACAATATCCTTATAATCGTCAATATGCTTGCCCTCTCGAAATTTACTTACAAGCTGAATAAACCGAGGGCGCGAAACTGTATCAATACGAATAAGGTCTAATAATCCGTCGCAAAGGTCGGAATAAGGAGATGCGTTAAAGCCGCCGCCGTAATATTTACCGTTTGCGGCAATAGCAAAAAGATAGGGGCCGTTACCCGATTTTCCAAAGGCTTCGCCGTCGGCAAGAACAGTAAAATAATTTTTGAGATTGGAAAACAGACATTTAACAAGAGAAAGATTATATGCCATGCTTCCGTTTACCAAGGGCAGTTTTTTGAAATTCTGCTGTCCCTTTGCAACAGCCGCATCAAAGCCTGCCGAAATTATATTCATGCTGACTCTTTCTTTTCCTGTATTATCACGGGCAAGGAGAAGGTCGATAGGCTTTATTTCGCCGTTTACCAAATTTTTAATATTACGGAAGGACTCCGCAGGAATATCAAGACTTCTTACAAAATCATTTCCCGAGCCTACGGGAACTATACCCAAAGCGCAATTTTCGTTTTTGGATTTATAAATGCCGTTTGCAACCTCAGACAAGGTTCCGTCGCCGCCGCAGGCATAAATTTTTGTAAAATCGTCCTGAGCCTCCTGAAGATATCTTTCGGTTTCTGCCTCGGCAGAGCCGCAGGAATCTGTTATAAAAACATCGTATTTATCGGACATTACCAAGCTTTCGATATATTTCTTAAGCTTTGCTGTTATATCCTTTCTGCCTGCGGCAGGGTTTAGAACAAATAAATGTCGCATAAATTTACTCCGATCAAATTATTTTGGGAGTTCTGCCTAAATCTGTATAAGCAGGCTTGGGTGCAGTCAGGGAAACAATATCCTCGATTCCTTTGGAAAACAAATATGCTTCCTTCACATCAATTCCCTGCTCCAAGGCTTTAACGGGCTTGGTTATAATTTTCAGTTTTTCGTTATTTTTCGCGTTTTTTAATATTTCTCTGCCCTTACTGTCAGCCGCTAAAATCGTTGTATAGGGCGGCATTTTCTTTACCCTTGAATCGGTTATGCCAAACACCAAAGAAAAAATACAGCGCCTTACACGGGCTGAAGTATAAACCCTGTCGGTAGTTTTCAAAACAAGGTCGCCAAAGGTGTGACAGTATTTTGCATTTTCAACAAGCTTGTTTACAAGGTCATCTGTGGCAGAATAAATATTTTTCGGCTTTTCCTTATAATTCATCTGCCGTAATGAGGCAATAATAAAAGAATCAAGCTTTTTTGTTTCACGGGGGAAATCGGAATTTAATGCCGATCGGAAAACATTTTTGCTTTCTTCGGGGAGTGAATCGAGAATTGCTTCTCCATTTCCAAGAGAGCGAATGTTAGACGAGGATTTAAAATCAAAATTACGCTTTATGGCATAAGGTAAAATATTTTTTCCCTTCATTGCCGAAAGATATTCCAAAGCCAAAATATTATTGGGCTTTGAAATTGCAGAAGCATATTCTTCGCCTAAATATTCCTTTACAGCTTGGCTTAAAGCCAATGGATAAGACAGATTGCCCGATTCTTCGATAAATCCCTTGACCTTTTCCGAGAAATCGTCCCTTGAAGCTGTATCATTCAATTTCAAAAGAATATCCAAATCGTCCTCTGCCCCAAATGCAAGATAGGGGCTTGAGATAGCATCTGCTATATAAACGCCTGCCGATGCAAAATCACGGGCTGAGGAACAGCACCAAGGCAAAGGAAGCTCTAAAACAAGGCTTGCACCGCTTTTTAATGCCGCCTCTGCGCGAAGATATTTAGAAGCAATGGCGGCTTCCCCCCGCTGAACAATATCTCCGCTTAGGATGCAAACCACGGCGTCAAACTCTTTTTTTAACTGCTCCATTTGGAATTTATGTCCAAAATGGAACGGATTGTATTCACAAATAAGAGAAACAAACTTCTTTGATTCCATTTGGCAAAAAATCCCTTGCAATTCATTTATAAAGGTAGTATAATGAAAAAAACATAAAATGTCAAGTAAGGAGAACATTATGTATATTTTGGTTGTTAATGCAGGCAGCTCCTCCCTTAAGTATCAGCTTTTTGATATGGACACACAGGAAGTTGCCGCAAAAGGTAATTGCGACCGTATTGGTATAGACGGCCAGCTCACCCACAAGGCAGGAGATAAGGTTATTGACAAAAAGTCCATTTCTATGCCTACACACGCTCAGGCTGTTCAGGTTCTTATCGAAACCTTAACAGACAAGGAATACGGCGTTATTTCCGATATGTCCGAAATCTCTGCAGTAGGTCACCGTATCGTCCATGGCGGTCCTTGGCTTATTAAGAGCGTTATTGTTAATGACGAGGTTCTTAATGACCTAGAGAAATGCCGTGATTTGGCTCCTCTCCACACAGGTCCTCACCTTCTCGGTATTCGCGGATGCATGGCTGCAATGCCCAGCACTCCTCAGGTTATCGTTATGGATACTGCTTTCCATCAAACAATGCCTCCCGAAGCCTACACATATCCCATTCCTTACGAATTGGCAGAGAAATATAATATCCGCCGTTACGGCTTCCACGGTACCTCTCACAGATATGTTTCCGGCAAGGCTATTGAATATCTCGGAAACCCCAATGCAAAAATCGTTACCTGCCACCTTGGCAACGGTTCTTCTATAAGCGCAGTAAACGCAGGCAAATGTATGGATACCTCCATGGGCTTCACTCCTCTTGAGGGTGTTATCATGGGCTCCCGTTGCGGTGCTGTTGACCCTGCTATCGTTCCCTTTATTATGGAAAAGGAAAATATTCCCGTTAACGAAATGGGCAACTGGATGAACAAGAAATGCGGATTCTTGGGCGTTTCCGGCATCTCCAGCGACCTTCGCGAAATCGAAGCAGCCGTTAACAACGGCGATGCACGTGCTGACTTGGCTTGCGAAATTCTCGGTTACCAAATCAAGAAGTATATCGGCTCCTACACCGCTGCAATGAACGGCTTGGATTGTATCGTATTTACAGCAGGTGTTGGCGAAAACAACCCCGATATCCGCCGTCGTGCTCTTGAAAATATGTCCTTCTACGGCATCGAGCTTGACGAGGAAAAGAACAAGCAGAGAGGCGTTGTTGAAATCAGCACTCCCAATTCCAGAGTTAAGGTTCTCGTTATCCCCACAAACGAGGAATTGGTTATCGCTTCCGACACAATGGCTTTGGTAAGCAATCAATAATTAAAATGCAACCTATAAAACCGAGGACAAGCTCCTCGGTTTTTGCAAAATATCTGTTTTTTGAAGGAACCCGAAACTATGCCAGATATAGAAAAGTCTGATAAAAAGACAAATAAATATCCTCATAGCGGACACAGGGACAGAATGAAGAAAAGGCTTCTGAAAAAGGGCGGAAAGGATTTTTCCGATATCGAGCTTTTGGAGATGCTTCTCTATTATGCATTGCCCCGCTGCGACACAAAAAAGCAGGCAGAGGAATTAATCAAGCATCATGGGGATATCAACAGCGTTTTAAATGCCCGAAAGGAAGAAATACGCTCTGTTGCAGGATTAAAGGACAGCACCGAGGTTTTGTTTGCTCTATTGCGGGAAACAATATACCGCGCCGCAGAAGGAGAATTGCCCTTTTCGATTTTAGATTACGGCAGAATCAAAAGCCGTATTTTGAATCTCTATAAAAGCCTTGACCGAGAAACGGTTTATGCCTTTTATTTCAATCCCGACGGAATTTTTATAAGCGACCAGATAGTTTTCCACGGCGGAATAAGCTCGGCTAGGTTCTCACTTCGTACCATAACCGAAAGAGCAATACGTCTGGGCAGCTCATCTGTAATTCTTGCACACAACCATCCAAGCGGAAGTCTTGTTCCTTCTAATGATGATATCATTTCCACAAAAAGAATCGCAGCCCACCTTGCGGCAAACGATATCGAGCTGACAGAGCATTATATCGTCGCCAAAGACGACTGCGTAGGAATAATGAATATGATTTAATTTTAATCATACCCAATAGTAAAAAAGAAGCTGTCGATAGGCTACTTCTCATAAGGATAATAAAACACCGACGGCTCTTAAAATCCGTCGGTGTTTTTACTCTTCGGTAAATAAGAATTCATCAAATCGCCTTTATTATTTCTCTCACATCTTTTTTGCTTGATAACCAAATAACTTTGTTCTCATATTTATCTAAAATGGTCTTTATTTCTTTTAGGTTTTTATTTTGAAAAGTCTCTGTCCATTTCAACAGGTTATAGACTGATTTCAGCGTTTCTCTTTTTCCTTGCTGTATTCCAAGCTTTCTTTTTATAGACCGTACAATAATTCTACTCTTATACAAATATCTTGGCATATCCAAAACATAGATTATATCTGCTTCATCAAAACTTTGCTGCACCCATGCGTAATATACGCCCTCAACTACCCATTCATTATTGTTTAAGATTTCCTGCAACAATGCGTTTCTTTCTTCAAGTGGTCTTTTTGTTCCATATCCTTCGGCGTTATTATCCCATTGAATATCATCTAAATCAAAATGCGGAATGTTGTATTTCTTTGCAAGAGCATTTGCTAAATAAGTTTTTCCAGAACCACTGCACCCAATTATATGTATTTTCACGAAACAACACCTCCGTCAAATTCTATTTTTTCGGTGCGTTCATTTTACCACCGACAAACGCAAAAATCAACTGCCGTCCTTGCCTCTTCTTTGTAAGGAGAGCTTGGTTTCCCATGGATCGATATTTTCCCGCAACCTAATCATAGACAAGGGGGAATTGGTATGTTATAATAAACCTATCCTGTTAAAAACAGAGAAGAAGAAAAAGGAGAAAGAATCTATGGGTAAACTGTTTCA